>NZ_JBRCWE010000052.1:0-31900 GCF_053497555.1 Raineya sp.
AGTAACCCAATTTAGCAACTTGACAATTCGGAGAACTTTTGGACAGAGTAACTCAACTTGACGCCTTGACAACTCGGCAAACTTTTAGACAAAGTAACCCAATTTAGCGACTTGACAACTCGGAAAACTAAAACGCCAGCCCACAACATTGGCTTGGCGACAAGCGGGGCTGATGTGTAAATTTGGAACTTTGGTGCTTTTTACTTACCTTAGTGCGTGCGTGAAGTGTGGTGCTTTAAAACCCCGCCTTCGCCAAGCCTTTTCCGTTGTGGGCTATCGTAAGACAGAAACATCAATAAAACACCCTTGACAACTCGGAAAACTTTTGGACAGAGCAACCCAATTTAGCAACTTGACAACTTGTAGAACTTTTAGACGGAGTAACCCAATTTAGCAACTTGACAACTCGGAAAACTTTTGGACAGAGTAACTCAACTTGGCAACTTGACAACTTGTAGAACTTTTAGACAGAGCAACCCAACTTGGCGACTTGACAACTCGGAAAACTTTTGGACAGAGTAACTCAACTTGGCGACTTGACAACTCGGAAAACTTTTAGACAAAGTAACCCAACTTAGCAACTTGACAACTTGTAGAACTTTTGGACAAAGCAACCCAATTTAGCAACTTGACAATTCGGAAAACTAAAACGCCAGCCCACAACATTGGCTTGGCGACAAGCGGGGCTGATGTGCTAATTTGTAGTTTAGTGCTTTTTATTTACTTTTGTGATTGTGTGAAGTGTAGTGCTTTCTATGCCCCGCCTTCGCCAAGCCTTTTCCGTTATCGGTCAGGCTAAAAGACGACACAACCAAAGAAAAAGAACTAAAAAAACAGTAACATATGGCAAGTATTAAAATCAAAGACTTTTTTAACGGACGATTTTTTGAAATTCCAAAGTATCAACGTGGATACGCTTGGGAAGTCCAAAATATCAGAGATTTGTTTGATGACATTATCGAATCAATTGAATCAAATTCCAATCATTATATTGGGACAATTGTGCTTTCAAAAAGTGAAGATGATGATGAAAAATTCTACATCGTTGACGGACAACAACGCACCACGACAATAACATTGATAATAAGTTCACTGATAAAACAACTTCCGGAAAAAGATGCTTCATATTATGAACGTTTCTATTTAAAGGAAGATGACAGATATAGAATTTCACCATTAAACCGTGACCAAAATTTCTTCACAAGCATTCTAGAAGGAACAATTAATGAACCGAAAAACAAAAGTCAGCGATACTTGAAGGAAGCCATAGAAGAAATCAATTTCAAGGTTTCCCAAATTGCGGACAAATTAAAATTCTTGAAATCCGTAGAGAAACTTGAAGTAATGGAATTTGTTGAAAATTCTGAAGGTGATGCAATCCGAATATTCCAAACAGTAAACGACAGGGGAAAGCCACTTTCAAATATGGAAAAGGCGAAAAGTCTTTTGATTTATTTCTCTAATCGCTATTTAAACAAATCTTTGGACAACACTATCAACGAATATTTTAGTGATGTTTTTGAGATTTATGATGACATTAAACACCTTGGCGAAGAACTTGGAATTAATCTCATAAAAAATAGAGATTTCAACGAAGACAATTTAATGCGTTACCATTTTGTTACTTACAGCAATGAAAATTACGACCCAACTGCCAATTACGTTTTACAGTTTTTAAAAAATCAATTGACGAAATTTAGAAATGAAACATCTGATACTAATTATCCTGAAATGCATCAGTTCATTTCTGATTATATAGCAAGTTTAAAAAATTTCTTTACGAACTGTAAGGATGTAATTGAACGAGCAAAAACAGAAACGAAATTTTTCAAAATTTTTGCAATACTAAATCTATCAGCAACTCTTTATCCGTTAATAATCAAACTACAAGGACTCGGCTTGTTAGATAAATCACTTTCAGGAAAAGGACGAGAAAGTTTTAACTTTTTTGACCTTGTTGAATTAATTGAAGTAAGGGTATATAAAACGAGAGCAACAGACCCGAAGGCTGACATTGCCCGACTTGTATATGGAATCGACAATAAAAAGGCTGATGATATTGAAAATTTTCTTATTTGGTTTAACAGTCGTTGGATGCCGAAAGAAGAATTTCAATCTAATTTATCAAGGGGTATTTATGGTAATCGTGCTTTAAATCATATTTTCATTAACTATTGTGAATATCTTAATAAAACAGAATACTCAATGAACGAACTACAAGACTTAGTTGGTAAATCACCAAACATTGAACATATTCTTTCACAAACACCCACATTTGACCCCATTGCACTCGGGTTTGATAACAAAGAAGATTTTATAGACTTTGAACACACAATTGGCAACCTGACTGTTTTAGAAAAAGGGTTAAACTCAAGCGTTCAAAATAAAAACGCAATAGAAAAAATAGACGCATACGCAAGGAGTTTGTTTACAATGACAAGAATGCTTGGTTCCGAGATTGACACCAATAAAGGATTCAATAAAAAATCAGTTCAAAAAAGAACACAAATTCTTGCTGAATATTGTATTGAGCGTTGGTGGAGCGACAGGTCAATTGAAAGCCCTATGACGACCGTAACCATAGAAGAAGAAGTTGAAACAAATGACGAATGACAAAAGCCCGAACCGATAACAGGCGTTTGGCTCAATGGCGGGTGGCGTGGTTAATTGAACATTCTATCTCGCATCAACTTTTGTGGTGTATTGACAGTTTTGTGCTCCGAAATCCGCCACTACGCCAAGCCGCAAAACGTTGGTGGCAAGGCTATCGGACGACTGCGAGCACATTGACGGAGTAACATAAAAGACGTTGAATGACTGTCCCCGTGTTGGACTTCTCGGCAGACTTTGACGTAGCATTTTAATTTCGTTCTTTACATTTTAGTTTGGTGTCGGGGGACAGTAATTCAGCGTCTAAAAGGACTTTGTTAACGGACTGACAATTATCCGACAGACTAACCATCAACGATTAACAAGAATATATTGAACATGAAAATATCATACTTATTTGGAGCCGGAGCAAGTAAACAAGCATTACCAATTGTAAATGAGATACCGACAAGGATTAAAGAAGTTCTTCAACTTTTGAAAAGCGAAAAATTTCAAAATGTCAGACATTGAACAGTATGACGACTTAAAACTACAACTTTCAAAAGCCGAAATTCACAAGACATTAATTGAAGACATTGAATGGCTTCTTTCTCATTCAGAGAACCACGCAAGTATAGACACATTTGCGAAGAAACTATTTATAAAAGGTAAGCATGATGACTTAAACAAATTAAAAGCTGCGTTTTCTGTTTATCTGATTGTAGAGCAACTAATAAACAAGGCAGACAAGCGTTACGATTCATTTTACGCTTCCTTACTTAATCACAACTATTATGAGTTTCCTCCCAACTTAAGAATATTGAGTTGGAATTATGACAGTCAATTTGAATTAGCGTTTTCAGATTACACCGACAGCAAGAATATTGATTCTAACAAATCCTATCTAAACGTAATCACAAAATACACTTACGATAAACCGAGAGGTTCAAAATTTTGCCTACTAAAACTAAACGGCACAACAAATATTCTTCAAGACAATGGGTTTAGAGAATACTACTACATAGTCGTCCCTTAAAAAGTCTCTAAGTTATTGTTAATCAAATAGATATAATCAAAAAATAGTGAAAAACTATGGTACAAATTTGCAAGAAATTTGCTAAATTTGCCAAAAACCTTGCAAAAATATGTTAGGCAAAAGTCCCAATCAAAAGGAATTTCAGTTGAATTTGTATGTATCTCCTCTGCAAGATATTATCAACCCCAATCATTCCTTGATAGCTTTAGGTAAAGAAATCAACTGGAATTTTTTAGAGGAGTCGTTTAAGGGATATTATTCCACAATGGGAGCCCCTTCCAAACCCATTCGTCTGATGGTAGGGTTGCTGATACTGAAACACTTGTACAACTTATCCGATGAGCGAGTGGTAGAGGTTTGGGTAGAAAATCCTTACTATCAGTATTTTACGGGCGGGATATACTTTTCTTGGGAATTTCCTTGTGCGGCATCGGATTTGGTACATTTTCGTCATCGGATAGGGGAAGAAGGGATAAAGCTGATATTTGAGCAGAGCGTGGAGTTGCACAAGGAAGCAGTAGAAGAGAGTAAAGAGGTATTGATAGATACGACGGTAGAGGAAAAAAATATCACGTATCCGACCGATACGAAATTAGCGGCAAAAGTAATCAAGGAGACGCGAAAATATGCTGATGAGGCAGGAATAAAGTTGCGTCAGAGTTATCGTAGGGTGGTAGAAAAGTTACAGAAGCAATTGCGTTATAGTCATCGCAAAGAGCAAAAGAAGGCGTCAAGGCGGATATTGAAGCGTTTGCGAACGATAGCAGGTCGTCTGGTGCGAGAGGTGTCAAGGAAAGCGGAGGCATTGGGCAGGATAGATTTTAGGGAGAAGCAAAGTTTGTATGAACGGGTGCTGGCTCAAAAGCAGGATAGCAAAGACAAGATTTATAGCTTACACGAACCGCAAGTGGCTTGCATAGCAAAGGGGAAAGCTCATAAACCTTACGAATTTGGTTGCAAGATAGGCATAGCTACGCTACCCAAGAGCAATGTGATAGTAGGCATAGCTCACTTTTTGGGCAATCCTCACGACTCGCAGACATTGGAGGCGACTTTACAGCAAGCTCAAGCTCTATGTGGAAAGACCTTTCAAACGGCTATTGTGGATAGAGGGTATGCAGGCAAGCGAAAAGTCGGAGAAACAGAAATTATCTTGCCCAGCCCCCAGAAAGATAAGCATTTGAATACCTATCAGAAACGAAAGAAACGGAAGCAATGTCGCTCCCGTTCAGCCGTTGAACCTGTGATTGGACACTTAAAAGCCGAACACAGGCTTAAAAGGAATTTCCTCAAAGGGGTATTAGGCGATAAAATCAATGCTTGGTTGGCGGCGGCGGCTTTCAATTTTAGAAAGTGGCTCAATCGCTTTCTTTTTTGCCTCCAAAAAATTTTCACTTTTTGCCAAATTTTTGCCTCAAATCTTTTTCAACTCAAACTCAAAACTACTTTTTAAGGGACGACTATTTATTGTTGCGGATACAAAGCCTAATAAATATCCACATAATCTACGGCACTGCCGTCGCAGTTGGTTTTTTCTTGCAAGCGATAGAACGCTCTGCCTTTGTGTTTTTTGAAAGTATAAGTGCCGTCTTTTACACACTCCTGACCATTGTAAAGATAGCTTACACGCGAAACAATAGTACCTGTAAATTTGAATTCTGTATCGGAAACAGGTTCTATGGTGCCATCAATTTTTACATAGTTATTGGCATCTTTACGCTGTTCGCCCTTGATAGTGAGTACCATTTTCCCATCTTCTTGGTCTATGACTACTTTGCCCGGCTTGCATTTTTGGGTAGGGCTGGTATCTAGCCACTGCAAGGTCATTGTTCGCTGTCCTACATAACGATTGAGTAGTTGTTGATAGCTTCCTTGTGCAAAAAGAATTTGCTGAAAAAATCCTGCTACTAATAAGAAAATGAGTTTTTTCATATCTTTGTTTTTTTAGTTTGCTACAAAAATCCGCTTTTTTGCCGATATTTTCACTAAAAATTTACAAAACTTTGCTTTCAACTTACCAAGTGAGTTTTTTTCTTTACCAAAAAGAGCTTTTGCTATTTTTGAATAAAATTTTTTTGGCGATTTTTTTGGAAAAAAAGTAAATAAAACACAATTTTAGCACGTAAAAATGCAATTTGTCAATGAGCCGAATTATACAATTTCGTGAAGCCTTGCGTGAGGCAATGAGTGAAGAAATGCGAAGAGACCCCCGCGTTTTTTTGATGGGGGAAGAAGTAGCTGAATATGATGGAGCCTACAAAGTGAGCCAAGGAATGCTTGCCGAGTTCGGACCCGAAAGAGTAATAGATACTCCTATTGCTGAATTAGGTTTTGCAGGCATTGGAGTAGGTGCGGCAATGAATGGACTTCGCCCTATTGTAGAATTTATGACTTTCAATTTTTCGCTGGTAGCTATTGACCAAGTGATTAACTCGGCGGCGAAAATGATGTCTATGTCGGGTGGGCAGTATTCTGTACCTATTGTTTTCCGAGGTCCTACGGGCAATGCAGGTATGCTCAGCTCGCAACACTCACAGAATTTTGAAAACTGGTATGCCAATACGCCTGGGCTCAAAGTAGTAGTGCCTTCCAATCCTTACGATGCCAAAGGCTTGTTAAAAACAGCTATTCGCGATGATGACCCCGTAATTTTTATGGAGTCGGAGCTAATGTATGGCGATAAAGGCGAAGTACCCGAAGAGGAATATCTGATTCCTTTGGGAGTAGCCAAAATTACGCGTACAGGTACAGATGTAACGGTGGTTTCTTTTGGAAAAATGATGAAAGTAGCTCACGCCGCCGCCGATGAAGCCGCCAAAGAAGGAATTTCCGTAGAAGTAATTGATTTGCGTACTGTTCGCCCGATTGACTATAAAACCGTCGTAGAATCTGTCAAGAAAACCAATCGTTTGGTAGTGGTAGAAGAGGCTTGGCCTCTGGCGGCAATTTCTTCTGAAATAGCCTATCATGTTCAAAGACACGCATTTGACTACCTTGATGCTCCTATTCACCGCATCAATAGTATGGACGTGCCTTTGCCTTATGCTCCTACACTCATTGAAGCCATTTTACCGAACCCCAAGCGTACTTTGGAAGCTATCAAAGCTGTAACTTACCGAAAATAATAACTTTTACTAAAACCTACTCCCTGACCTCTCGGAGTGTCGGGGTTTTTTATTATTTTGCAACGCAGTTTTCTAACAAAAACCTTTTTTCTTATGAATTACGACTTAATTGTGATAGGAAGCGGACCGGGCGGCTATGTTGCCGCTATCAGAGCTCGTCAGTTGGGCTTGAAAACAGCAGTAGTAGAAGCCGCCGAGCTGGGAGGTATCTGCCTAAATTGGGGTTGTATTCCTACGAAAGCCTTGCTCAAATCGGCACAAGTGTTTGAATACATCAAGCACGCCCAAGACTATGGCATACATATTCAGCAGGCACAAGCCGATTTCAAAGCGATGATTCAGCGTAGCCGAGATGTTGCCGCTGGTATGAGCAAAGGAATTCAGTTTTTGTTCCGTAAAAATCAAGTAGAACTGATAGAGGGATTTGCCAAACTTACCCGCGATAAAAAAGTAGAAGTAACTGCCAAAGATGGTTCTAAAAAACTACTGGAAGCCAAGCATATTCTCTTGGCTACGGGTGGCAGAGCAAGGGAGCTACCGAATATCAAAATTGACAACGAAAAGGTAATAGGCTATCGCAAGGCAATGTATATGGATAAGCAACCCAAAAAGATGATTATTATGGGTTCGGGGGCGATAGGTGTAGAGTTTGCATATTTTTACAATTCAATTGGTACTGATGTAACCATTGTAGAATTTATGCCTCGCATTGTACCTGTGGAAGATGAGGAGGTTTCAAAACAACTTGAAAAATCTTACAAGAAAATGGGTATAAAAATTCTTACTTCCTCTACCGTAGAGGCTGTGGATACTTCGGGAGCAGGTTGTAAGGTTACTATCAAAACCCCTAATGGCATTGAGCAAATGGAGTGTGATGTGGTACTTTCGGCGGTGGGCGTTACTGCCAATATTGAAGGAATAGGCTTGGAAGAAGCAGGTGTAAAAACTGATAAAGGCAAAGTAGTGGTAGATGAATACTATCGCACCAATGTAGCGGGTATTTATGCCATTGGAGATATTACCCCAGGTCCTGCTTTGGCACACGTAGCTTCGGCAGAGGGTATCATTTGTGTAGAAAAAATAGCAGGTTTGAACCCGCACCCGCTCAATTACAACAATATACCCGGTTGTACATATTGCCAGCCCGAAATTGCTTCCGTAGGACTTACCGAAGCACAAGCCAAAGAAAAAGGCTACGATATAAAAGTGGGTAAATTTCCTTTCACGGCTTCGGGAAAAGCCAAAGCAGGTGGCGTGAGCGATGGATTTATTAAAGTAATTTTTGATGCCAAATATGGCGAATGGCTTGGCTGTCATATGATTGGAGCAAATGTTACAGAAATGATTGCCGAAGTAGTAGTAGCACGCAACTTGGAAACCACAGGACACGAAATCATCAAATCCGTGCATCCGCACCCTACAATGAGCGAGGCAATTATGGAAGCCGTTGCCGCCGCTTATGGAGAGGTGATACATATTTAATTTTTCGCTTCATTAGCAGAAAAGGCAGTATACAAACTGCCTTTTTTTGTAATAATTTTTTGATTTTCAAAAAATCACCACAATACTATGCTAAACGAAGAATTTTGGACAGAACGCTATCGTAACCAGCAAACAGGTTGGGATATAGGTTACCCTTCTACCCCTTTACAAAAATATTTTGAACAACTCAGTCGCAAAGATATTCACATTCTTATTCCCGGTTGTGGAAATGCTTATGAGGCTGAATTTTTAGTAAAAAACGGCTTTCAAAATATTACTCTTGTGGATATTTCGGGCTTTTTGGTGGAAAAACTTCAAAAACATTTTGCCTCTTATCCACAAGTAAAAGTTATCCACACTGATTTTTTCGCCTTTACAGGAAAATATGATTTGATTGTAGAACAGACCTTTTTCTGTGCCATTGAGCCAAGTTTGCGAGCTTTGTACGCAAAAAAAATGTATGAATTGCTGTCCGAAAAGGGCAAGTTGGTAGGGCTGCTTTTCAACAGAGAATTTGAACATTCAGGTCCGCCTTTTGGAGGCTCAAAAAATGAGTATTTGAATTATTTTGAGCCTTATTTTGATTTGAAAGTTTTTGAAACTTGCTACAATTCCATTCCGCCAAGGGCTGGTGCAGAACTTTTTATGATTTTGGAGAAGAAAAATCATACAACTGCATTGGGGTAATACAGAAATCTAATTTTATATCATATTCATTGGTATCGCTAATGGGTTCGTGCAAGGCTTCAAAAAGCGAAATACCAACTTTTAAGGCTTGGGGACACTCGGAAAGAAACCTATCGTAAAAACCTTTTCCATAGCCTACCCGATAGCCTTGTGCATCAAAGGCTAAAAGAGGAATAAGTACCATATCAATAGCAGAAAGATTTTCAAAGATTTCTGTGGAAAGCGGCTCGGGGACTCCCCAACGATTTTCCTGAATTTCAGTAGCTTCGGTAAAAATATAATGCGAAAGGCTATGGGTTTCGGGGTGGGTACGAGAAACAAGCAAGGTAATATGAGGCTTTTCTTCCCAAACCTGATAGATAAAACTCCACAAATCAGGTTCTTTTTGCCTGGTAATAGGCAAAAATAAGTGTAGATAGCTTACTTTTTCAAGCAAATTCCATTGAAATAATCTATCGGTGATGGCTCTGTTCTTGGTAAGCCATTCCAACTCGCTTAGTTTTTGCCTCTTTTTTTTGTAAAATTCTCGTATTTCTCTTTTGAGCATAGTGGAAAACCATAAAAAACAGGCATAGCTTTCTATGCCTGCATAATTTTTTAGTAAAAGGAATGAATTTATTTTTTAGTTGTATCGGCAGGAATTACGTTTCCAGCTTTTAGGGCATCACGATTTTTGGTATACATAGCGGGAATTTTGTCTTTACCACCTGCTTTATCAATAAGTTCTTTTAACTCGCTTATTTCTTTTTCTAAATCTTTTGAAATTTTATCGTGTGTGCTTTGTACTTTTTGGTGTTTGCTATCCAAAGATCTTCTATCTTGTTCTGCTTTTTCATAGGTGATTTCCCCTTTTTCATAACGATTGATAAAATTGAGCAGTTCGTCTATTTCTTTCACAAATTCACTAATCATATCGCTATCTTCTTTCATAGTAGCCTGAAAACGCTGTTGAAGGGCATCAAAAGCGGGTTCGGGTTGGGGTTTTAGGCTCAAATATAAGTTGCGTAATGTATCAAAATAATCTTGATAGTCTCGGCGTTCCATTTCCATTTCTTGATGCTCTCGGTTCAATCCTGCATACTCATCGTGAAAATGCTTCAATCTTTCTTGTTTTTGTTGAGCATCTTCTGTTCCTCCGCTTCCAGTATCACCTCCCCCCGAATTGTTACAGGCAAAATTCAAACAAGCCAAACAGGTAAGTATTGCGTAGAAAATAACCTTTCTCATAATTGTTTAGTTTAAGGTTGTTTTAAGGAAATTTTACGGAAAAATAAGAAAATTTTGTGAGTTGTCAATATTTTTTTGAAAATTTATTTTTGAAAAATGGGTTTGGTTTCGGTTTCAATTTTTACACCTGTAAGGTCATAACGAAAAACCACTTTTTTTCTTGCAATTTGCTCCAAAGTAGGTTTGAGTATCAGCTCTGCATTTTTTTTAGTTTGCTCCATAATATTGCTTTCCATAGCTGTTTTTGCTACTTGTTTTTCGGCTTCTTTGTAGGCTGTTTCAATAAGTTGGGCTTCGTCAAAGGTCATAAAGCCCGTTTTTACTTCATATACTCTGCTATCTTGCTGATTTACTTTTACATAGCAAAGCTCGGGCTTAGGAAGTTGTATAATCATTACGCTATCTTTTTCAAGGATATGCTCTTTCTTGATTTTGGTTAAATCTATACAACCTACTGCCTCGCCTGCTACAATCAGTAGCGTTTTGCTATCACCACCTTTGTACCAAGGTCTATCTATTTTGTACTCCAAAATATCTTTGAAAGTATATTTGACAAGTTCCAGTTTTCCCAAAGCCTCAATTTGCTCCAAAGTAGTTTGATGCTTGATAACTTCCTTTGCACTTTTAGAACCTCCTCCCCAAAAACTACCTTTAATGAAATGCCAGAAAAGCACTCCTGCCAAAAAGAGCAGAATTCCTGTGCCTATTTTAATAGCCCATTTGACAAGCATTGAATTTATGTGTTAATTTGCAAGAAATGAGTTGATATGCTCACTATTCACGCCGAAAATTTAGGAAAAAAATTTAATAACGAATGGATATTTCGGAATTTTTCTTTTGAGTTTCAGGAAAATAAGCCCGTAGCAATTACAGGGAACAATGGAAGTGGCAAATCTACACTTTTGCAAGTAATTTCGGGCATTTTGCCTGCCAGCGAAGGAAAAATTTTTTACAAAGTAAATGATAAAATCATTGCTACGGAAAATTTTTATCAATACCTTGCTTGGGCAAGTCCGTATATGGAATTGGTAGAAGAGCTAACTCTTACGGAAATGATACAATTCCACGAGAAACTCAAAGGTTTGCAAACGGCTCATCTGATTGAAATTTTACGTTTGGAAAATGCTCGCCACAAGTATATCAAGAATTTTTCATCGGGAATGAAACAACGCCTCAAATTGGGTTTGGCATTTTACTCGCCTGCTCCTGTTTTATTGCTTGATGAACCCACCACCAATTTAGACCAAGAAAATATCCGTTGGTATCAGTCGGAAATGCAGAAACTTATTGGGAAAAAGTTGGTTATTGTGGCTTCAAATCAGCCCGAAGAGTACGAGTTTTGCAAAATCAAAATCAGTTTGCATTAAGGTATTAGGATTTGAGCCAGTTGGCAATCATTTCTTTACCATATTCGGTAAGTATGCTTTCGGGGTGAAACTGAACACCTTTCAGAGCGTATTTGCGATGCGAAATTGCCATTACAAAGCCAGCCTCATCTTCGGCAGTGATTTCTAAATCGGTAGGCAGGAGCGAGGATTTATCAATAACCCAAGAATGATACCTACCTACTTTGAAACGAGTAGGCAATTTTTCAAACAACTTTTCCGTTGTACTACAAAGATGTATTTCGGTGGCTACTCCGTGCTGAACTTGGGGCAAATTGTAAAGCATTGCACCAAAGGCTTCACCAATAGCCTGATGACCCAGACAAACTCCTAAAATATCTTTGGTAGAAGCATAATTTTGAAGCAAAGCAGGCATTATACCTGCATCTTTGGGGAGGCTGGGACCTGGTGAAAGTAGAATTTTATCATATCTCGCAACTTGCTCTAAGGCAATTTTATCGTTGCGAAAAACATCAGGATATACGCCTAACTCTTTGAGCAAATGTACCAAGTTGTAAGTAAAGCTATCGTAATTATCTAAAACTAAGACCCTCATAAGTAAAAATTTGAACAAAGATGAAAACTTTTACAAAAAACGCAAAATAAACGTTTAAGTGTGTGCGTTTGAATAGAAAAATTTTGTTTAACTTTTGAAAAAAAATATTAAACAAAATTTGGATTTTTGTCTAACTTTTAATAAGTTTGTGTTCAACAAAACAATGGAGGTGTATTATGACAGCCCTTGAATTTAACAGCCAGTTAGCACAAGCCATAAAGGCTCTCAAGCCTTTTGCAGTGCGTTTGACCAAAGATTTGGAAGATGCCAACGATTTGCTTCAAGATACAATGTATAAAGCCTTCACCAATCAAGAAAAATTTGCCGATGGCACAAACCTGAAAGCGTGGCTCTATACAATAATGAAAAATACGTTCATTACCAATTATCAAAGAATGGTAAGACGTAAAACATTCATTGATACTACGGATAATTTGCACTACATCAATAGCACGGCGAGTATTGCTCAGAATGCGGGGGTTTCGTCGCTGGCAATGCAAGAAATCACGGAGGCTCTTGATGCCCTTGATGAAGTCTATCGTACGCCTTTTATGATGTATTTCAAAGGTTTCAAATATCACGAAATCGCTGAAAGATTAGGTATTCCGATTGGTACCGTGAAAAATAGAATTCATATTGCCCGAAAAGAACTGAAAGATAAACTTTTGAAGTTGGGCTATTAAAAAAGCAAAACCCTCATAGATTAGAGCTATGAGGGTTTTTTAATGCAATGGTGCCTATTTCAAAAATTTGAGCTTCAAAAACTTCAGCAAAATGTCTGACAATAACATTTTCTACTTCTTGCAAAGGAACTTCTCTGCCAAGTTCTTTTTGCATTGAGGTTACGCCTTTATCTACTATACCGCAAGGTACTATGTAATTGAAAAAGTCAAGCTCTGTATTTACATTCAAAGCAAAGCCGTGCATAGTTACCCAGCGACTTGTTTTTACACCCATAGCACAGATTTTACGAGGATTTTGTTGGGTATCAATCCAAACACCTGTGAAGCCTTGCAATCTTTCTGCCCGAATACCAAAATCAGCCAGAGTGCGTATAATCACTTCTTCCAAAGAACGCATATACCAATGTATATCGGTCGCAAAATTTTCAAGGTCCAAAATGGGATAACCCACAATTTGCCCTAATCCGTGATAGGTTATATCGCCGCCTCGGTTAATTTTGTAAAATTCTACACCTTTTTCAGAAAGTTCATTTTCTGAAATGAGTAGGTTTTCAACTTTTCCGCTTTTGCCAAGGGTATAAACGTGGTTATGCTCGCAAAGCAAAAGATAATTTTCAGTAGGTTCAGTGTTTTGTGGGTTAGTTTTTTGAGCAATGATTTTTTCAAAAAGCAAAGTTTGATAGTCCCAAGCGGGCTTGTAGGAAACTCTCCCTAAATTTTGTAAAAAAATATGTTTGTTTTTCATCAATTATCTGCCAAAATACAAGTTTTCTTTGTCTTTGCGAGTTTGGTCTTCCAAAGGATATTCTTTGCGTAGTGGGTGATAATCCATTTCATCTACGTTGTAAATACGTTTGAGGTTAGGGTGTCCGTCAAAAATAATCCCATAAAAGTCGTAGGCTTCGCGTTCCATCCAGTTGGCGGCGGCAAAAAGGTGCGTAATTGTGGGAATATGTAAATCGTTTTCAGGCAAAAACACCTTAATACGCAAACGAATATTATGGATAAGACTATGAATTTGGTACATTACGGCAAATTCTGCACCTACATTGTCGGGGTAATGAATACCACAAAGGGTAGTGAGGAACTGAAATTGGAACTGCTTGTGAAAATACAAGTATTCCAAAAGATTGACAATAATTTCTCTATCGCATATCAGCAAAGGCAGGTCGGAATGTGTATGTGTGTCCAACGCCAATTTGCCTTCAAACTTTTGTAAAATATCTTCAAGAACAATTTCGCGTGTGAGTACAGCCATAGCATTAAAGTTTGAACCAAAAGTAAAGACTTTTCAGAAAAAAGCCAATTTATTCATAAAAATTTTCTGTAAGCCCCAAAAGGAAACTTACATTTTGCCAAAAAGGTTTTACTTTGAAACTTGTAGGCGAAAGAATGGCTTGCTTATGAAGCAACTTTTTACCTTCTTTGAGCTGGTAATGCGAAAAAAACCACTGATTGCGTTTGCGATTGAACCAACTTTTTACGCCCGCTATTTCTTGAAATTGAGCTTTCGGACTTGTACGATAAATTTGGGCTTCTTCACCAAGATAATTTTGTGTTTTCTCATCAACCCAAAGCAATAATCTGGGCATTTTATCAGCATTTTTTTCTTTGGCAGAACTTTTGGTAGTTAGAATCCAGGTATTTTTTTCCTTTTTAATTTCTACGTACTTTACCAAATTTCCAGCAATGGCAGGATTTCCCCGATAGGCAATGCCGTTTATTTGCCCGCTAAGCGTATCGTAAAAAATTTCTTGTTTGAGCGAATCTATCCACTTCTCATTCTGATAAATTTTGTATTCTATTTCAGCGGGCAGATGTTTGCTATTGTAAGCAATTTTAGTAATGTTTTTTTTGAGAAATTTTTGCTCATTTTTATCCCAAAATTCATCATAAAATTCAGTAGGTAAATAGCGAATATTGTAGTTGAAGGTTCGGCGTTTGTATTTGAGCCAATCTCGGTTGAGGCTATCCCAAATTTCTTTGCGGTAGTTTTGTAGAGCGTGGAAAGCATTGTAACTAAAAACCCACCTATGGGTATAGTGCCATTCGTTATTTTGCCATTTTTCGCAAAGTATTTCTCTCAGGTGGTTTTGCTTATCGTATAAGTGGAAGTACCGCTTTTCCAAGATTTTTTTAGAGGTATCGTTGGGTAAAACTTTATAGAAAAAAATAGTGTCAGCAGGCAAAAAAGGAGGCTTTCCTTGTGCCCAAAGCCATTGCGAGAGTATTAACCAAACCCATAAGCAAGCAAGAAACTTCATAGAATTTTAAGCATTTTGGCAAAAATACAGAAAAATGTCTGAATTTTATGCCTATGTTTGCGTTTTATGATAAGTTTGTGCTTTCAAGATAGCCTTTGTGGAATTATTACTTTATTTTCTTGTTTTCATAGCCAGTGTAGTGGCGGGGTTTATCAATACCCTTGCGGGTAGCGGTAGCCTGATTATGCTTCCTTTGCTGATTGCGATGGGCTTGCCTCCCGTAGTAGCCAATGGCACAAATCGTATAGCGGTGGTGTTGCAAAGTGCTACGGGGCTAATCACTTTTCTGCAAAAGTCATCTATTCGCCTGAAAAACCCTGTTTGGATTGTAACACCTTCACTTATCGGAGCTTTGATGGGGGCTTATGTAGCTACGCTTGTCAGCGATAAATTTTTCAAAGATTTTTTAGGTATTTTGATGATTGTAATGCTTCTGCTTTTGCTACTCAAACCCGAAAAATGGCTCAAAGAAAAACTAACAGAAAGTTTCAAAGAAAAAAAATGGTACAATCAACTTGCTTTGTTCGGAGTAGGAGTATATGGAGGTTTTGTGCAAGCAGGGGTAGGAATTTTTTTACTTGTGGTGCTGGTAATGGGGCTGGAAAAGCCTTTGAAAATCGCGAATGCCTATAAGCTGATAATTGTAGCTTTATATGCTTTGCCTGTGCTTTTGGTATTTTTGTGGCAAGGGCAAGCCGATTGGTTTTGGGGCATACTTACTGCCTTGGGGCAAGCTTTGGGAGCATATCTTGCCGCTGGCTTCGCCGCCAAACACCCCAAAGCCAACCAATGGACTTATTATTTGCTCATAGTTGTTATTATCCTTTCCATAGTGTACTTTTACCTATAAACCCAATACTTGGCTTTCAAAAACTTCAAAAAGTTAGGCGTTTGAGGTTCAAGCCTTTAATGGCTTTATCTCTCATTTTTTTGTCTGACATTTATTTTCTAAAATCCTGTTTCCTGTATCTTGTTTCCTGTTTCCTTACTGAAAACTATACCTAAACAATTACCAAAAATCTTTCATACTTTTGCTTTTGCATACGAATATCTTATTTTTGCTTTTTATTCTGAAAAGCTATGACACCTTTAACCTGTATTTCACCCATTGACGGCAGATATTTCACCCAAACGCAAAGTCTTTCCCCTTATTTTTCTGAATTTGCTCTAATGCGTTACAGAGTTTGGGTAGAAGTAGAGTATTTTATTGCTCTTTGCGAGCTAAATTTACCCCAAATGCAAAATTTTGATAAAAACAATTTTGCCACTTTGCGAGATTTTTATCATAATTTTTCGCTCTCTGATGCCGAAAAAATTAAAAATATTGAAAAAACAACCAATCACGATGTAAAAGCCGTAGAATATTTTATCAAAGATTTTTTTGCCCAAAATGGCTGGCAAGAGTTTAGTGAATTTGTACATTTTGGGCTTACCTCGCAAGACATCAACAATACGGCTATTCCTTTAAGTCTGAAAGAGGCTTTGCAGACAGAAATATTGCCTGCTTTGCAGAAGGTTTTGAGCCAAATGGAACAAAAAGGAACAGAATGGCTCGCCTTGCCTATGCTAGCACGTACCCACGGACAGCCCGCTACGCCTACCACGATGGGCAAGGAGTGGCTCGTTTTCGCCGAAAGGCTCAAACAACAAATGCAACTGCTTTCGCAAATTCCTTTTTCTGCTAAATTTGGCGGTGCGACAGGCAATATGAACGCTCATTTTGTGGCATTCCCCCAAATTGATTGGCACGCTTTTGCAACAAAGTTTGTTGCTTCTTTGGGCTTGCAAAGAAGCTATCCTACCACTCAAATTGAACATTACGACCATTTAGCCGCTATTTTAGACTGCCTGAAACGTATCAATACTATTCTTATAGACTTTGCACGTGATATTTGGCAATACGTGGCTATGGAGTATTTCAAGCAGAAAATCAAGGCGGGGGAGGTAGGCTCTTCGGCTATGCCCCACAAAATCAATCCTATTGATTTTGAAAATGCCGAAGGAAATTTGGGCTATGCCAATGCTATTTTTGAACATCTTTCTGCCAAATTACCCATTTCTCGTCTGCAAAGAGATTTAACCGACTCTACCGTGTTACGCAATCTGGGTGTGCCGATAGCTCATAGCTTTATTGCTTACAAATCCTTGCTTAAAGGTATGGAAAAACTCCAACTCAATGAAGTAGCTCTACATCAAGATTTAGAAGAGAATTGGGCTGTGGTAGCAGAAGCTATCCAGACTATTTTACGCCGAGAAAAATATCCGCAGGCTTACGAAGCCTTGAAAAGCCTTACTCGTACCAATGAAAAAATTACCCAAAAAACTATCACTGATTTCATTGAAACACTTGATTTAGCTGAAAATATCAAACAAGAATTGAAAAACATCACACCTTTTAACTACTTGGGCAAATTTTGATGAAAAATAGTAAAGCTAAAGGCAAAAAACGTTTTATCATCAATATTATATGTGCTATTCTGACGCTAACGGCTTATTATAGTTGTTACCTTTCGCCTGCAAACTATTTTTGGGCGGGCTTTTGGGCTTTGAGCGTTCCCGGGTGGCTTGTAGTGAATTTGTTTTTTGTGTTACATTGGTTTTTGCAGAAATCTTGGAAAGGGGTTGTTTCAACGCTGGTTTTGGCTTTGGGCTATTCTTTTATTGTAAGCACTATTCGCTTTCAGTTGGGCGGTGAGAAAAAGAAAAATCATCATACATTCAGCGTTTTGAGCTATAATGTAAAAGTTTTCAATGTCTATAATCATCTGCAAGGGAAAGATAGCATCAATGCCAAAAAACTCATTCAGCAGGTTGTAGAAGATAGTAGTGATATTAAGTGTTTGCAAGAATTTTTTTGCGAAGATAGCTCCAAAGTATTCAATACCATTGCCAAAATTAAGGAAAAAGGTAAATATCAGTATGTTATCAGTCCGCAGAAAAGTGAAAGACACAACTACTTTGGGATAGCTATTTTTTCGAAGCATCCGATAGTAAGGTCGGGCGAAATCAAATTTGCCAAAAGCCTCAATCGGGGGCAATTTGCTGATATTGTAGTAAAGAAAGACACCATTCGCATCTATAACATTCACTTGCAGTCTATCAGCCTTGATGAGGAGAAGATGTTTGATAGCGAAAGCTACGAACAACTGAAAAAAAACTATAACAACATTTTCCTGCAACTCTTGCGTGGCTTTCGTTTGCGAGCCAAACAAACGGCTTTGGTACTGGCTCATCTTGAAAAATCGCCTTATCCCGTAATTGTTTGTGGAGATTTCAACGATACGCCTTACAGCTACACTTACAAGCGTTTTAGGGAAAAATTGCTCAATGCTTTTGAAGAAAAGGGTAGTGGTTTAGATTTTTCGTATAATGGCAAACTTTTTTTCTTGCGAATTGATAATCAGTTTTTTAGTTCAAATTTAAATATTCATTTTTTTGAAACCGACCGTTCTTTCAATTATTCCGACCATTTTCCTTTGCGGGGCATTTATAGCATAAAAAAACCTCGCTTGTAGCGAGGTTTTATTTTTAGTTGGGTGCGTTTTCAGTGGCTTCAGGAGCAGAATTTTCGTTGCTATTTTCACCTGTTTCTTGCACTTTTTGCTTTTCAGCAATTGCTTTTGCTCTTTCTTCTTTGATTTTAGCTTCTGCTTCCAAGCGAGCTTTTTGGGCTTCTGCTTTTTCTTTGGCAAGTCTATCCACTTTACCCTGAATTTTAGCATTTTTCTGCTCAAGCCAAGCCGCAAATTTGGCATCGGCTTGTTCTTGTGTGATTGCCCCTTTCAAAACACCTACCTGCAAGTGTTTTTTCATTAAAATTCCTCTGTAAGAAAGCATTGCTCTTACGGTATCGGTAGGAATAGCCCCGTTCATTACCCATTTAAGAGCCTTTTCCTCATCTAATTTGATAGTTGCAGGGTTTGTGTTAGGGTTGTACGTACCGATTTTTTCAATGAACTTCCCATCGCGTGGAGCACGAGAATCGGCAATTACAACATCGTACATTGCGTACTTTTTCTTTCCTCTGCGAGCTAAACGAATTTTTACAGCCATTTTTCTAAAAATTTTTAGGTGGAGAATGACAGAACCCGTCTGTCTTTCGGTTTTTTTAGGACGGCAAAGGTAGAAAGAAAAAAACTTTTTTCAAAGAAAAAATGAGTATTTTTATTCTACCCTAAAAATAGGATAGCGTTGGTGATGTTTTTCGTAATAAGGCGAATTTTTGTAAATAAAATCTAATTGCTTGTAGGCATTTTGGGCAAATTCAGTATCGGAGCGTTTTTTGGCTTCAAATTCAGCTCGTAAGGTAGGGTTTTCGGCTAAAAGTTTTTCAGCAATTTCTTCAAAAACATAATCCGAAAAACCTTCTTTTTGTTGTAAAATGGTATCAAAAAAATTCCACGCAAAATAGCTATCGGGGGCTTGAGGCTCTAAAACATTCATTATGAAATTGATGTGTGGCTGGTTGGTCATTACAATAAAATCGCCTTCTTGGATAGTGTAGGTATCGGGCTTTTTTTCTACTTCAATATCATAATGGAAATAATGCCCCTCGTAGGGTTTTTGTGGTGTTTTGAAATCTTTGATGTAGTAATAAAAGCCTTTGAATGTTTCTTTTTTGGTGAATTTGGTGATTTGTACGCCATTCATTTCAAGCATTTTGGCAATATTGGCATACAGCTTAGGGATAATATACATTTTGGGCTTCTTGATAACAAGTTTGGGTTCGTGGGTATCCCAGTAGAGTATTTTTTTAGTATAAGGCTTTTGCGTGTTGTATTTTAGGCGGGGCAGACCGGTAATTTTGCTCGTTACAAATTCTGCTTCATAGCCCTTGAAATCAATCATTGTAGGTTTCTGTTCATTGATTTTCCAATCCAAAACCATCGTTTCTTGTTTCTGAAAATGCTCAAAGGCTTTTTTACGGCTTCGCTGAATTTTAATGCCGTCTTTTTCTAAAATTTCCAAAATGCTCATCATCATTTTGTAAGTAGCTTGCACGCGTTTATCGAAAGGTTTGAGCATATGCGTTTCGGCTACCATTGCAAGTGTATGAAATTGAGTAGCATAAATATGTGAAAAACGCGGAGAGCGAACATTTTGCACCAAACCACTATCGGGAATATTTTTGCGAAGTTCAACATAAGGCGACATTTCTTCGCCCTTTTTTTTCATCAAATTGAGCATATCGGGCTTAAATTCTTTCAAGAAATAACTTTGCATATCGGGAGCGTATAGAGCAGGATTGGCGAAAATATAGGTCATAGTGTACTGATAATCAGCACCATTGGTAACGTGGTTATCAATTTGTACATCTGGTTGCCAAGTCTGAAAAATCTGTACGAAGGTTTTGGCATTTTCAGAGTCCATTTTAATAAAATCGCGATTGAGGTCTAAATTTTTAGCATTAGCCCGAAAGCCATAGCTTTTGGGTCCGTTTTGGTTAGCTCGGCTGTAAGAGTTTCGGTTCAGTACGCCATCAACATTGTAAAAAGGAATAATAGCCAAAACGGTGTTTTTACACATTTTTTTGAGTTTATCATTTTGCACAATATCACGCAGTAGCATCATAGAGGCATCAACGCCATCAGGCTCGCCAGGGTGTATAGCATTGATAACCAAAAAGATAGTTTTATTTTTGGATTTTAGAGAGCTGGGATTAAAATCTTTATCTTCCGAAAAAACTACCAAATGCAAAGGTTTGCCAATATCGGTAGTGCCGTACTCAAAAATCTTGATTTCTGCATAGCGAGAAGCTAATTTCTGATAAAACTCAATTCCTTCTTCGTAAGTAGCAGTTTCTGTTCCTTTGGAACGCTCAAAAGGAGTAATGAAATCTTGCGAGAAAACTTGTAAAAAACTCCAAAAAAAGAGAAAGGTTAAATATTTTTTTATCATCGCAGGTTAAATTTTTTAGAAAACGTGAGCAAGAAACAAAATATTTTCAGAAAAGGCAAAAAATGCAGATTTTTAGTAAATTTGCAGTGGGAAATAGAAAGCAAGATGCAGGAAACAAGATTTTTAGGACATTGGATTTTAGACTGAGTACCCCAAACTCTTGAACTTTTTGAACGTAAATAATTACCCAAACTCTTGAAAGCCAAGCATTTCAACTGAAATCACTGAACCACTAAAATGTATGCAATTCAATAAAAAAACACTCCAACAGCTGAAGACTTACTTTTGGCGGATACTTATTTTTGGGGGAGTAGGCTTGCTACTATTTTACATATTTGTCCCCAATACTACACTCAAAAACATTTTTGCTCGTTTTGAAAAAACATTTCCCAATCAAACACTCACTGCCAAACTCTATGAGTGGAAAGTAGAGTATTTTTCTAAAAAAAATGATTCTGAAAAAGAGCAAGAGCAAAAGAAAATTGAGCAAGAGTTTGAAATTGTAGAGGAAAAAAAGGAGCAAAAAGGTAGTGCTTCCCAAACGGGTAAGCCCGCTAAAAAGCAAGGCAATTACGAGGATTTAGAAATACCCAAATCACCGTACAATGATGAAATTGTACGCCATACCTATTTCACACTCGCCTACGTAGAAGAGCACGAACAGGCTCGTTGGGTGGCTTACAAAATGACAGCCAAAAACTTAGAAAAAAATGTAACTCGCAGTCAGGAAGTTTTTTATCCTGATAGAAAAATAAGTACAGGTTCGGCTTTACCAATGGATTATGCAGGTTCGGGCTTTGATAGAGGGCATTTAGCCCCCGCAGGAGATTTTACAGGTAATGAGCAAATGATGCGTGAAACTTTTGCTATGAGCAATATGAGTCCGCAGTACCCCCTTTGTAATCGTGAAACTTGGCGACTTTTGGAAGAAAAAGTAAGGTTTTGGGGCGAAAAAAAAGGTGATTTGTATATTGTAACAGGACCCGTTTTCAAGGGAAATATGCAAAAAATTGGTAAGAAAAATAAAATTTCAGTACCGCCAGCCTACTATAAAGTGATTTTGAGCCTTAAAGAAGAGCGTGGTATTGCTTTTATTGTACCCAATGAGAATAAAAAAGAAAACTATCGCAAGTACCAAGTGAGCATTGATGAAGTAGAAAAAGAAACAGGTTTAGATTTCTTTCATCTTTTACCCGATGATTTAGAAGAAAAAATTGAAAGTTCTACTGCTACCGATGGATGGTTTGCTCCTGCTAAATCCAAAAGAAACTCAAAAGAAACAGAGTAAGCTCGGTGAAAATATTTAAGTTTGAATATTTATTCTCTCTTTGAAACTTTTTTCGCATTTTTTTAGTTACACTTCAAAATAGCACTTATGAAAAAATTGATTTATGTATTTTTGTTTTGGGCTTTGGCAAACCTAAGCTATGCCCAATGTGTAATGTGTAAATCGGTTTCGGAGCAAAGCAATACAGGAGGGGCTATCAATAGTGCTATTCTGTATATGGCATTTTTTCCGTATTTGCTTATAGCAGTGATTGGTTATTTGTGGTACAAAAACTATAAAAAACAAAAAAATGCGAGAAAAAAACAAACTTCAAGCAATTTTGGAATGTAAATGCCCACGTTGCAGACAAGGAGATTTATTTGAAAAGGGCAAAGTTTTTCCCAAACCCCTTTCGCATTGCCCTGTTTGTGGAGTACGCTATGAAAAAGAACCTGACTTTTTTCAGGGAGCAATGTATGTGAGTTATGCTATTTCGGTAGCAATTTTCGTAACTTTTGGTTTTGGAGCATATTTTGTTTTCAACGACCCACCTACGTATGTATATTGGCTCACGATTATTACGGCTACCATAGTGCTGGCACCGCTCAACTGGCGTTTATCTAAATCTTTGTTCATTCATATATTCGGAGGGTTTAGGTACGAGCCTAATATAGTTCAAGAAAAAAGGGGATAGATAGGCTCATACATTAGGCGTTTAGAGGTTAGTTGCTTACCCTTTGATTGCAAAAATACGATAAAAATATAGAGACAAGCGATGATGCCGCTTACAACAACATCATCGCTTGTATTCTGAATTAGCAAGCTCTCAATCAAGAAAGGCTTGGCAAGAAACTTTTTACACTTTGAGCTATTTCAAGTACCAGCGTGGGGTCTTTTTCAATAGCATTTCCTACAACAATCACATCTGCCCCCGCCCTGATAGCCTGTAAGGCTTTTTCAGCAGTATTGATGCCTCCTCCTACCAAAATAGGTGTATCCACAGATTTGCGAACGGCTTGAATCATTTGCGGAGAGATAGGCTTTTCGGCACCGCTACCGCCGTCCAAGTAAATGAGTTGCAAGCCCAGCATTTCGCCTGCCATTGCAATACAAGCGGCTACGGCAGGTTTATCATAAGGAATGGGAGTAGTGCCACTCATAAACGAAGCCGTAGTTTGTTTGCCTGTATCTACAAGCATATAACCTGTGGGTAAAACCTCCAAACGGCTTCTTTTGAGGATAGGAGCGGCTAAAATATGTTGTCCTATCAAAAAATCGGGGTTTCTGCCCGAAATAAGCGAAAGAAATAAAATAGCATCGGCTTCGGTATCAATGTGTAAACTGCTTCCGGGAAAAAGTACCACAGGAATAGTAGAAATAGATTTAGCAATTTCTACTACTCGGCTCAAATTATTGCCTGTAATCAAACTTCCACCAACGAAAAGGAAATCTACTTGGGCAGTTTCGGCTAAATGAATGAGTTCAATACATTGCAGTTCATCAACATTGTCGGGGTCTATGAGCAAAGCAAAAGCCTTTTTTTGCTCATTTTTGAATGATTGAAGCAGTGATAAAATCCTATTCATCTTCGTAACTGGGTTCGTTTTCGTAGTTTCTGATTTTTTCTAAAAGTTCATAAATTTTTTGTTTGGCAATGGCTAAAAGAAACATAGCAATTTCTCGCTTAATCATTGCAACAATATCCAAATCTTTTTGCGATTGTGGGGCATTGCTGGGTTCGGTACTTTCTGTGGGGGTGTCGGTATCCGAAGGGTAGAAATCTTGCAGACGTAGAGGGTAATCAAGCCATTTTTTGAGAACCCAAAAAGTACCAATTCCTACCAAAGCCACCGAAAGCCCTAACTTGAATTTATACCAAATTTTTTCTTGGATATTTTCAATCTCTTCGGCAATGGCGTCTTCCAATAAATCTGCCTCTTGTTGAAGATTTTGCGTTTTGTCTGTCATACTTTTTCCTCTTCTTGTGAAGTTAAATAGGTATAATCACGAATAATTTGCCTTAAAAATGAATGATGATTTGATTTGCTATCTTGTATATTGAGCAGTTCTTTTAGTTTTTTTACAAAAGGAACTAAAATTTCTTCGTTTCCAAACTTTTCATAAGAAAGTACAGCTTCTTTGACGTAGTTTATATCTGTATCGGAAAGTAATAGCACTTGGGGGTATTTGGGTTCGTAGAGTGTATCAAATTCGGGAATAATCACTTGTTGGCTAAGTTGGGTAGCAGATTTAAGTTTTATCAGGCAGGTATCGGCGGCAAGGTCGCCCAAACGCTGATAGTATTTGTTGGTAGCCGCTACAATAATGCCCAAAATGCCCAAAGTAGCCCAAAGGTCTATCATTCTGAAAAGCCAACGCACCACATACTGCGTAAGAGAGGGCTGTCTGCCGTTACGCGTAACTACTTTGATGTGCATTATTTTTTTTCCGATAGTTTGTCCGTTGAAAAAAACTTCTTGCACAAGTGTATAAGTAGAAAGAGGCAAAATAAGCGTGAAAAAATAAATGAGGTAAAATGTTGTAAGGCTGACGATTCCTTCCAAGTACCAGTTTCTAAAAATGTATTCTAAAAATTTCACATATAGCCAAACATACAAAAACATCACAAAAAAATCTATCAAGAAAGCTAAAATTCGCTCACCCAGCCCCGCAAGGTTGTATTCTAAAAAAACGTTTTGTGTAGTTTCTACGCGTAGCGTATTCATCAGACCTGAATTTTATACAAAATTAGTTTTTCTTGGAAAAAAGAAAAAAGGGCTTGCAGTTTTTTTTCTGCACAAGCAAGAATTTTGTATTTTTAAGCGTTTAATTTTGTACTTTGTGGCAAATGAAGCGAATTTTTACGATAGCAATCCTTTTTCTGCTCTGCTCTATGGTTTTGGGGCAAGTTCAACAACGCAAACAGCAATTGGAAGAGCAGAAAAATGCCAAACTCAAAAATATTGCTGAAATCAACAAAATTTTAGAAGAAGCTGCCAGCAAAAAACAACGTTCTTTGGGCGAACTGAACGCTATCAATGCTCAAATTCAGCAGAGAGAGCAAATTCGTAGTGCTATTCGCCGAGAAATTTCTTTCATTGAAAAAGATATTTCCGATACGGAAAAAATTATTGAAGGTTTGGAAAAAGACCTTTCCGACCTGAAAAAAGAATACGCCCGAATGATTTACCAAGCCTCTAAAATCAGTAATCGTTACAATCAACTTACTTTTGTGCTTTCGGCAAAATCTTTCAACGAATTTTACAGACGTATCCAGTTCGTAAGGCAGTATGCCATAGCTCGCCGTAAGCAGTTAGAGCAAATTTTGAAAACCAAAGAATATTTGGAAAGTCAAAATCAAATTGTTCGCAAACAACGCGAAGAGAAAACTACTACACTTGCCAGCCTTCAAGAGGAAGACCAAGAGCTTTTGAACCTGCAAAAGCAACAAAGTGAGATTGTCAGAGAACTTGCAGAACGAGAGGCAGAGTTGCGTCAGCAGTATTTGGCAGAAAAAAAGGAGTTGCAAGAGCTTGAAAAACAAACGCTTGCGGTGATTCGTGCCGAAATCAAGAAAACAGGAGGCGGCGAAACTAAAGAAATTGTACTTACCAACCCTGAGGATATCAAACTCGCCAATTCTTTTTCCAAAAATAAAGGAAATTTGCCTTGGCCTGTGGATAATGGGTTTATTTCTTTACGTTTTGGCAAGCAAAAACACCCTGTAATCGCTAATTTTTACATAGATAATGCAGGTGTGAAAATTCAGGCAAAGCAAGGTACTAAAATTAAGGCTGTTTTTGAGGGCAAGGTAGAAGCGGTACGAGAAAGAATGGGACCTGGGTACAGTATTATGATAAATCACGGCGATTTTTTTACGATTTACGAGCCTGTGGATAATGTAGCGGTCAAAGAAAATGAAAAAATTAGCACACAGCAAGTTTTAGGAACAATTATGCCCAATTTTGAAGGCACGCCCGAAGTGCTTTTTTGCATTTACAAAAATGATAAAAAGTTAGACCCCGAAAAGTGGCTTTACAAGAAATAAATCGTTCAGCAAACTTATACATCTATGCCTTGGTTGGTTTTGTTATTACTCATTGCTCAAAATGGCTTTGCTCAAAGAAGTAAAGAAAAAATGGCAGTTCGGCATACTATTGAACGCCTTTTTGAAGGAATGAAAAAAGGAGATTCGGCTATGGTACGAAGTGTTTTTCATACTTCGGCTCGTCTGCATACCACTGCTTTTGATAAAAATGGGCAAGCTACTTTACAAGAAGAAAGCATCGAGGGCTTTATCAAGGCTATCGGAACACCTCACCCTGAACCTTACAACGAAAGAATTGAAAGCTATCATATCCAAATTGATGATAACTTGGCAAGTGTATGGACAGAGTACAGTTTTTTTGTGGGTGAGCGTTTTAGCCACTGCGGAGTAAATGCTTTCCAACTTTTTCGTGAAAAGGAAGGTGTTTGGAAAATTATTCAAGTTACGGATACTCGCCGAAAGAAACCTTGTAAAAAACAAAAGTAACTCTTTGGCGTATGGATTCGTAAGCGATAAGGTTGCTTTCAACTCAAGACTTTTGACTTCAAGTTTGCAAACAATTACTTCAAAAATCAGATAAGTTCATAGCTTTCACTTATGCAGTGGCGAACAGAATTACAAATTACCGAAAAATATCCTTTTCTTAGCCATACCAGTCAGATTTTAACTCTGGGTTCTTGTTTTGCCGATGCCATTGGTAAAAAACTTGCTGAAAATAAATGGCAAACCGCTATCAACCCATTTGGTACAATATACAATCCGATTTCTATTTTGCGTTTGCTACGCTTTTGTACGGGTTTGGAACTGCCTCAGAAAAAATTTTGTGTCCAAAATCCTGAAAAAATCTGGCTTCATTACGATTTCCATTCTGCTTTGCGAGCTGAAAGTCAAGAAGAACTCTGGCAGCGTATCCGAGAAGAAGTAAGCAAGATAACTCAATTTTTTTCGCAAACTTCGGTGCTTATACTCACCTTTGGGACTGCTTGGGTGTATGAAAATGAAGGACATATAGTTGCCAACTGCCATAAAATGCCCGCTTCCTGTTTTCGGAAAAGACTGCTTGCCGTAGAGGAAATATGCTCGGATTTTGAGCAAACCTTTCCTATTTTACAAGATAAAACTCTGATTCTTACTATCAGCCCTGTACGGCATCTGAAAGATACCTTGCCGCTCAACTCGGTGAGTAAATCTGTTCTGCGACTTGCTTGCCACTATTTGCAAGAAAGATACGAAAATGTGTATTATTTCCCTGCTTTTGAGCTTGTAATGGACGATTTGCGAGATTATAGGTTCTATACTGACGATTTACTGCATATTACACCGCAAGCCGAAAACTATATTTGGCAAAAATTTCAGGAGACTTTCTTGCCCACCGAAACCCAAAAAATACTTGCCGAATGGCAAAAAATTTTACAAAAAATTCAGCATAAACCTTTCAACCCCCAAGGAGAAGCTCATCAAAAATTCTTGAAAAACCTTTTACAAGAGTTACAAGCGATACAAAAAAACTTTGATGTAGGCGAAGAAATTGCCGAAGTGCAAAGACAAATTGAAAATTTCGTGTAATTTTGCTCAAAAAAATTGGTCTATGTCTGCAATGCAAAAACTCATAGAGGGCTTTGCCTCACAAATCCGCAAAGCGGTGGAAATTGGGAAAAATATTCGTACAACTGCTCATAGCGAGGAAATTCAAAATGTGTTTGTAGCAGGTTTGGGAGGCTCGGGCATTGGCGGAAACTTGGTAGAAAGCATTGTTTCGCCTGCTATGCAAGTGCCTTTAATAGTAGGTAAAAATTATGATATACCCAAATTTGTAGGGAAAAACACACTTTTTATTGCTTCTTCTTTTTCGGGTAGTACCGAAGAAACGCTCATTTCCCTTTCGCAAGTAAAAGATGCCAAAATAGCCTGTATTAGTTCGGGGGGCAAATTGATTGAAATTGCCCAAGAAAAAGGTTACGATTACGTACAAATCCCTAACGAAGCCCCTTGTCCCCGAGCCTTTTTGGGATACTCTTTTGTGCAAATCTTATATCTGCTCAAACATTATGGCTTGCTTGGGTACGATTTTGAGGCTGATTTGCTTGCCAGTACCGATTTATTAGAGCAAAAACAATCTCAAATTCAGGCAGAGGCGAAGGCGATTGCAGAGCTATGCTATACCAAAATTCCTTTTATTTATAGCGATACACGCTTGCAGGCAGTTATTACACGCTTTCAGCAGCAAATCAATGAAAATGCCAAACAACTTTGTCATACGCACATTTTCCCTGAAATGAACCATAATGAACTCGTTGGTTGGCAGTTGGGCAAAGAGCATTACCAAAATACTGCTGTTTTGCTTATCAAAACCACTTACGACCACCCTCGCACACGCTTACGTATGGATATATGCGAACCAATTTTCAAAGCAAAAACATCTGTTTTGCAAAACATTCAGGCACAAGGAGCCAGTTTTGTAGAGCAGGCTTTGTATCTGATACACGTTTTTGATTGGGCATCGCTATTTCTTGCAGAAAAAAATGGGGTAGATGCTTTTCCTGTGGATATTATCACCCAACTGAAAAATGAACTCGCCAAAGAAGCGTGGTAGCTTCAAGCCCATACTTTTGTACCTTCGGTGCAATTCTGACAAATATCTATTTCTTTGCGAGAAATGAGCAGTTTTTGGCGAAAGTTTTGATAAGCCGCTGATTGCCAAATTTCTCGCAATGTTTTTTCTTGCAAATTGCCAAGCTGGTGCGAAGCATCTTTATCAAAACAACAGGGAACAATTTTGCCGTCCCAAGTAATTACACAGCCCTGCCACATTCGCCAACATTGATTGAGCAGTGGGTTCTTGATAGCATATTTCCCATTACTTTGCAAAGCATAGCGGCTGTACTTGCTATTGGAGGGCATAAGAGCAGAGCCGTTTTCGTAGTCGTAGATTTGGGCTGTCTTGAAAGCTACTTTATCAACTCCTAAATTTTTTGCCAAATGCTTCACTTCCTCAATTTGATGTTCATTGGGCTTTACCACCAAAAACTGAAAAATAGTGTAAGGTTTTTGGTAATTGCCTTTTTTACGTAAATCAAGTAGCGTTTCTGTTCCACGAATTACTTTTTCCAAACTTCCGCCTATTCTGTACTGCTCGTAAGTTTCTTGGGTAGTGCCATCAATAGAAATAATCAATCTATCTAAGCCGCTATCCAGTGTTTTTTGAGCATTTTTTTCGTGTAAATAATGGGCATTGGTAGAAGTTGCAGTGTAGATATTCTTTTGGGAAGCATAAGTTACCAAATCAAAAAAATGAGGGTGTAGATAGGGTTCGCCCTGAAAGTATAAAATCAGATAGAGCAGGTGTGAGGAGAGTTCATCAATCGTTTTCTGATAAAATTCCTTTTCAAGCAAACCCGTAGGGCGTGTAAAAGCCCGTAAGCCACTCGGGCACTCAGGGCAACGCAAATTACAAGCCGTTGTTGGCTCAATAGAAATGCTATAAGGTAAGCCCCAATGAATAGGCTTTTTCAGCAATCTTGAAACATAATAACTGCTTATCGTTTTAGCAACGTTCCAAACTTTTGGAAAAGAAAGTTTGCTGATAAGGTTGAGGGTGTCTTGCCAAGAATTCATATTTTAACCTCCTGAACGAAAATTTCATCTTTTACAATTACAACTGAAAGCAAATGAAGCATTTCTTTACTTTGCAAAACGCTATCTTGATAGTAATATGTCAAAATTTGCTTTTGAGCTTCTTGTTGGGTTTGTTCTAAAAGATTTTTCTGCTCTTTTTTTAGATATTTTAGCTCAATAGCAAACTGATGATGTTTGAACGGATTATTGGGCTTGATGTACAATTCTAAATCAATATAACTTCCTCCGTCAAGTTCTCGCTCACTGCGTACATCAAAAATATTGGCTTGCATCAGATAAGCCATAATACTCATCTTGATATGCTTTTCATCAAAGCGGACAAAATCGCGATTAGAGAGGCTTTGCAAAAGTTTTTGGATAAGGGAAAAGAAACTATCCGTTTTGCCACTCAAAGCCATCTCTCTTACGGCAGGGGCAACATTATCCTCCTCAAATGGCAAATTAGCTGTTTCTTGCAAAACTTGGGCATAATATTGCCAATAAAGCTCTGCTATCATTTTATTAGGGATTCTAAAAATCACCATTCCTGAAACATCTGTTTTCTTAATGGTGAGATTTCCCAAGTAAAACAGAAAATTGACAAATTCTTTTTTTCCAAAACCTTTATCAAAACTGAATTGATAAATCTGCTCACTGGCAATACTGCCATTTTCAAGAATTTCTTGTAAAACCTTGATGTTAGCGTGCCAGTTAGCTACTTCAAAGAGTTTTTTCAATTTGCCATAATCGGGCATTATGTTGGGGTCTAAAATTTGCAAAGGATATTGTTGCTCTCGTTTGAAGTAATCCAAGAAATACAAAATCATATCTGAATTGTAAATATTTTCTTGGCTCATTGCATAAAACTTGTAGCCATTGTAATAATTCCGCAAATCTTGCATTATTTTGGATTGCCTCTTTTTGTCTTTCAAAACCATTTTCAAGAGACTTTTTACTTCTGTTTCGGTAAAGCCTATCATTGCTTCAAAATCTTTGTGATGAGTAAGGTGTGTTACGATATTGAAGCCACTTGTAAGGCTATCCAGTGTAATAGGCGAAACCCCCGTAATAAAAAACCTATCTACAATTCCTTGTTGGGTAGCGTTTTTAATTGCCTCATAGAATTTTCTTACATAGCCATTTGCCGAAACTATTTCTATAAACTCTTGTAAATTTCTTACCAAAACTTCATTGGTAAAGTGGTCGTATTCGTCTATGAGCAAATATATCTTATTTGAATTTTCAGGGTATAAGGCAAAAAAGGTATTCATTACCTTTTCAGGACTGCTTTGTGCAAGAATTTCTGTAAGTTCTTCCTGCTTAAATAGTGCGTATCGCCTATTGAAAGTACGGATATGCAACTTAATTTTATCTAAAAAGCCACTGAAACTATTGGCTTGTGTAGTTGTATCAATGGCACTAAAATTGAAAAATAAAATCCGAAACTGATTTGCCAAAGGCGTGGGCTTTCTACCAATATAAAATTTTCCAAAAAGTTCTTGAAATTGCTCTTTGCGGTGTAAATCGTAGTAATGCTCTAGTAGCGAAATAAATAAACTTTTACCAAAACGGCGAGGTCGCAGATAAACTATCCTTTTCTGCTTACTATGCTCTAAAAGTTCAATGAAATGGGTTTTATCAATATAAACAAAATTTTCTTGCGATAATTCGGCAAAGTTACTTATGCCAAGGGGGAAAAACACACTCATATTTTCTTGGCTTTCATTATGAATTTATTTTTGTGCAAGTTACAATTTTTTCAAAAACTTTTTTGGAATACTGCCACGCTTTGTCTTGGAGACGGCTTATTTTTGTTATCCTTAATCTTAAAATTATGAAGAAAGAAAATACAGAAGCAGGTTTGCGAAAGGCAAAACCCGCTATCAATGCCGCTTTGAATACTTTTGGCAAAGTTCCGCCACAAGCTTGCAATGTGGAAGAAATTGTTTTAGGGGCTTTGATGCTTGAAAAAAATGCCATAATGGAGGTAGCAGATATTCTGAACGCTGACTGCTTCTATGACCCTCGTAATCAGGAA
>NZ_JBRCWE010000053.1:0-35615 GCF_053497555.1 Raineya sp.
GGCTCTACTAATGGCAAAGGCGGTGGTGCAGGAGAGATAGCATTGTGGGTAGTTACAGCCGCTCCGTAAAAAGTGTATTTCAAAGGGCTAGAACGTGTAAAAGTAGCAGATGTAGGTACATAAATAGGTCCAAATGGTATAAAAATAGTCAAAGTTACCGTATTAGTAAAAACAGACAAATTGGGAGAAAGCGTCAAGGGACTGGGAGGCTGAACTCCATCTGTTTCACAATAAAGATTGCTTAGATTGGTAATAGGATTGGAAGCATTATACACCTGAATTGTAATACTGGCACTGGAAGTACAACCATTCGGAGCAGTGTAGGAGTAGGTTATCAGGTGGCTACCAACGCCTGCTACATTCGGATAAAAACTTGTACCCAGTACCCCCGCTCCTGAATAAGTACCTACTCCGCTTAGTGTGAGGTTACCATCTAAGGTACCACCAAAATTTGCACCATCTCGCAAAGGTTGCGGATTGGTTTCGCTATTAGGAAACTCCAAAGTCATTCCTGTTGTCTGATAGCCTACATTAGGTAAAGCATTTACCGTAAGATTGATAACATTTGAAGTCGTAGAACAGCCATTTTTAAGAGCTATTACGCTATACGCCCCCGCGTCGGTAAGAGCAGGTGAGGCTATGGTGTATGTATTGCTTGGTCCTGATTGAAGCAAAGTAACTCCTCTGTAAAAAGCGAAACTTGTTCCATCGCTTACAGCCGTAAAAGTAATGCTTTGCCCTTCGCAGATAATATTATCGCTATCATTGCTTATCAAACTTACATAAGGGTTGGTTCTGACGGTATAAGCTGAGCCTACAAGCGTAGTGCTACAAGCCCCAGATGTGCCTGTTACGCTTACCACATCGTTATTGGCTAAGGTAGTGGTTGTATAAATTCCTGTAAAGTTGGTCGCAACAGGGTTGCCATTTACATAAAAAGTATAAGAACTAGCTCCTGTGGCAGTGAATGTTACACTTTGCCCTTCGCAGATGATTTTATCGGGATCGTTGCCGTTATCAAAAGTAAGAGCAGGTGGCATAGTGCTTGAAAAAGTAGCTAAATTGGTAACTCCCATCGTAATACCCGCAATGGGTGTTCCTGCATTCATTTGAAGCGAGCCGCTACCCGCCGAAGTAATTGCCCTTACTCTAATGCCCGAAATGGTTAGAATGTCGGGGTTAGTTCCTGCATTGTTTGCATCATAAAACACGACAATTTGCGTAGGAGATACGGTGATGCTTACATTGGTTAAATCTCCTGTTCCATTTACGCTTGCTGTACCAATACCCGGTTCCAATTGAAAATCTCCTACTACCTGCAAACGCAAAAAATGCCCCGTACCTGTTTGGGTAAAATCATCTAAATTGGCTTCTGTAATAACAATATTACCCAAAGTCTGATAAGCACCTCCTACACACAAGTTAGGCAAAGAAGGGCTGGAAAGCGTAACATCAAAAATCCATCTCTGAGCCGCCCAGAATACAAAGACAGCCAAGACAGCTACTAACCGCAAAAAAAAGTTATGTTTTTTCATACTTATTAGGTATTTTAAGCGAAAACTTATTTTTTCTTAATACACTTACTTGCCCAAAGGTAAATGATGACTATGCAGTATTATGAAAAAAATCTTTTCCCCTTGCTCATTGAATACTTCGCAAGGTTTCAAGCAGTCCTGTCCATAGATTATCTTTTAGGATAATAGATTTAATCTGGTTTCTCTGCATAAATTCATCAGGCTGGAATTCGTATTTACTTATCACAAACTTATGTTGCAGGGGCTTTTCACGTCCAAATCCAGGGGCTTTCAGAAGGTCTAAAATTTTAGTTGCTACCCATTGCCTACTAATTTTACCATAATAAATGTAAGCGGCTTTACAAACAATAAGGTTTTGAATATGCGTTTTTCTGCTATCTACGAGAGTATCGCTAAAAGATGGTTCTAACACTTCAATACCCTGATTTTTCAAAAAATCAGCTATTTTTTGAGCATCTTCCTTATCAATTAAATCGTAAATCAAATAAATGGCTTCACTTTTTACCAAATCGGTAGTGTGCTTCAATACATTCAGTGGATCTTCTTGCTCGCTTTCAATCAAAATTTTTTTGAGCATTTTTTTCAAATCTTCTAAAGGTACTTGCAAAATTTCGGTAGCTTCTGCCGCTTCTGTTCCTTGTGTAAGATTATCTACAAAAACTCTTTGTTTTTCGCTATCAAATTTCAAATGAAGGGGCATCCAAAGAACTCGCATAAAATTTTTCCGAGAGTCGTAGATAGAGTTTTTTGTAGCCAAAAGCATTGCATTATACTCAGCGGAAAGATTATTTTGCAATTCAGCCAAAGATACTCCTTCTTCCCGCAAAGGTTCTCCGTATTTAGAGCCAATCAAATGAATAGCTAACTCACTTCTCTCCAAATCTGCTTTCAAGAGATTTTCAAGCTCTAATAGATTTTGAGGTAAGTTTTCTTGGGGCAAAACCAAACAACCCCATTTCTGCAACTCTCTTTTAAGCAAATTTCTTTCTATTTGTAAATCTTCGGTAGTATGAGCCAAAAACACAACTTTGGAAGCCTGGAGAGTTGTTTTTTGGATAAAATCTTTTCGCTGCTGCAATTTTTGTAAGCCTATGTATATCTCTTGTGCTAAATCTAAAATTTGCACCCAAAAGATTTTTTCTGTTTCCTTTCCAAAGAAATCTTGAATAGGTACAAACTCTCCTTCTTGTTCTTTGTAGAAATGGTGAGCAGATAAATTTTGCAAAGCCGAATGTTGAAGGTGTATTGGGGTAGGTAGTTTGAATATTTTTAATAAATGCCTTTCTTTTTTTAATGAAGCACTTTGCAAGAAATTATCAAGGTCTTCTATACAATTTTTATCATTATTAAAGTTGGGCGAAACTACACATAGCATTATAGCTACTTGCGAAAGCGTATGAGACGTAGGACTTTCTCCATTGGCATAACGTAAAATGCGTATAGTTCCCGAAAGTTGTAGCAAACTTTGCTCCAAAACCTTCAAAAATCTTTCTACCCAACCATCGGTATTATCTTTGGGCGAATAGTTTAGGTAAATATCGTAGGCATAGTTACTCATAAATAGTTTATTAACGTAGAAAAAATGGCTATTACGTTCTAAAATACAACGATTCAAAAGTTTTACTTATCCTAAATATCCAATATTCTAAATCTTGTTTCCTTGTAGCTAAAGCCCTTAATATTAAAAAACTGTAAATCAAAATTTTAATCTTGTAACTCACATTATCTTATTTTTTCCTGATAGCAGTAGGCATTAGCTCTCGTGCCACAGCATCAATGAACGCTCTTGCAAACTCGTGGTTTTTTTGTATCATTGTATAAAATAGGTCTTTATCAATTTCGTATAGAGTAGTTCCCGCCACTACTCTACACTCTCCTTCAAAATGCTCGTTTTCACCTAAAAATAAGTGTCCAAAAAATTCGCGAGTATTGTAAGCATTGATAAGTACCCCATTTTGATAGTGTTCTATTCTACCTTCTGCTACCACTGCAATCGGAAGGGCATTCAGCAATACTCCATTTTCTATCCATAATGTATCTGTTTTGAAGTGCTTTTCTTGGATAAGCTCTACCATTTCAGAAACAATATCCGAAGGAACATTTTGCATAAAATCAATATCTTTCAAGAACATAGTTTTTTGCAATCGCAAGGGCATCAGGTAGTTTTTTTCCTTACTAAAAACCTTTTCCAAGACCATATCAATATTGCTTGCATTTTCAGAAGGCAATCTATGTTTTACTTTTTCATAAATTTTGGGGTTGTGCTGGCAGATAGCCCAAGCGGCAGTTTCGTGCAGTAGCGGGTCAGGGTGGAAAAGATTAGCAACCAGTTCCTCAAAGTCATTCAAATCTTCTTCAAAACCCAATGCGTACATCGCACAAGAGCGTGTCCAGCGGTTGGTATAGGAGTAATCCCTGCTGATAAGGTGTCTTAGTACCTCCACAGAGCCAAAACGCTCCCTTGGAAAAAATTCTTGTAGGCGTTCTATTTTTTCCTCGTCAGATAAATCTTCAAAAAGTGGAAAAAGTTTGGGTTTCAGTTCGTCTGCCAAAAAAACATTCATTAGCTCAATAGCAAAGACGTGAGCGTCAGCCGAATCACTTTCAAGATTTTGCTTGACAAGCTGTACCGACTGTGGCTCATAGATAAGCGAAAGAAGGGTAAAAATTCCTTCAAAATTATACTGAATTTCATCTTGCAAAGATTTTCGCAAGTAATGCGTATGCTTATTTTTCTTTATTTCTAGCAGAGCCGCAATATCCCAAGCCGCATCACTAATTTCAATTTCAATAATATGATTGATAAAAGCCGTTTTTTCCGTAGGTACCCGAATTTGGTTATAGCTGAATGCAAAAAGTATTTGCTCTACAATCTCGGCATCAGGAAAATTGATTTTAGCCCAAAGCATTTCTAAAGCCCTATCCGAGCCTATTCTGCCGTATATTTCTACAATTCTACGCATAATTTCCAAGTCCTGTCCCGACTTATGAAAAGCGGCTTCCATAGTAGGAATAGCTTTATCTCCTGCGGTAATAAGTGCGGCGGCGGCGGCATTGACATATATAGGCGAAGCAAGCAGGTCTATTAAAATACTCCAAGTTTCGGGCTTTTGTATTTTACGGCAAGCCAGCACCGCATACATACGCACTCGCATATCCGAATCGCGTAAGAGTTCTAAAAGCAAATACTCTGTTTCAGAGCTAACTAACTCGGGCAATTTCTTGGCAACCCACAAACGCTCTTGCACCTGCTTGGATTTTGCTTTTTGATGCAGTTCTTTAATATTAAAAGATGTTTTCTCTTTGGATACAAGCCCATCGGGGGTGATTGTCAAATCCTCTATTTTGCTCAAAGCAAACTTTTTTACAATAGTATCTCTTTCCGATTTAGCAAATTGTACCAAAGCCTCTTCAAACAACGTGGGTTCTAATCTTTCCAAAAGTTTTAGAGCAAAAAGTTGCCTTTCGGGTTGGGGAGCTTCCAATTCTTTTTGCAACATTTTATCCAAAGATTGCTCGCTAAGAGCCGTTTCCGAAATTTTGCTTTTAGAGCTTACCAGTGTCTGGCGAAGTGTATCTTTGTAGCCTACGTACATTTTGTTGGTGTCGTAAGCCCACAAGGCGGCAATAGGCAAGAGCAAAATAGAAAATAGCAATAGATTAGAAAAGTGGAAATACTGAATAACAAACAATAGTACCCCCGCAATAAGTCCTGCTCCTACTTTCACAATCCCGTCCATTCGGCTAATCACATCTAAACGCACCCGAGAATCAATCGGGAAATAATACATCTTGAAAGCCGCATCGTCCATTGATTCTTTCAAAGAAGCAGAAAACAGCTTGCTCAAAGAAATCGCCAAGAAAAATAGCACAAAACTACCTGTACCATCGGCAGTGGTTTCAAATCCTGAAAAAATGCCAATAAAAATTGCGATAGCAGTCAGCCCTAAAAGCAATAAAGGATTGATAAGAAGTGCTACTCGTGTGCCGTAAAGCTCTATGATTTTATCTACTGCAAAAATTTGTATCGCAAGGGCAAAGAAAATAACAACTCCTTCAAAAACAGCAATAAAATTTTGCAAATCGCGTTCGGCAGGGTACTGCTTACCCACCACATTCAGAAAGGAATAATCTACAAACTGATGAGCAATCGTGGCTATCACTACAAAGCCCGCCATAAGCACAATATAACGATGGCGGAACATTTTTCTGATACCAAAACGCCCTGTTTGCCCTTCAATGCGTTTGAGTTTTCCAAAACTAATTGTAGGAGAGGCTAATATGAGAGAAAAATAAGCAATGATGATTAAAATACCTGCTATAAACGTTATATCAATCAAATCTTCGGTAGCAGGAACAAGAGCCGAAAACAGAGGAATAGCAAAGAATGTAACCAAAGCCGCAAGCCCTTTCCCAATATCTACCCCTCCTACTATTCTTTTTTGCTGTTTGAGCGTAAAAATACGTGCCAAAGTTCCCCAAAACACAAGTGCAAGCAGGGCATCAATAGGACCCATAAGCACCAATGAAGCAAAAATAATTTTTCGTTTCAAATCAGTTTCTTCCACTACACCAAAACTCAAACGTATAAGGGCTATAATAGCAAGCAAAATAAACAAAGTAGCAATAGAAAGCGAAGGATAAGCTATCCGATTTTGCAAAAAAGAAAATGTATAAGTGATTATTATACCGATAATACCCGTAGCAATAATTACAATAGGCAAATAAGTATCTTCGTCCCAATTCTGCAAGAAAAGTGTCATTGAGGCTACATCGTAAGTAGCAATAAAAACTCCTATCAAAAAGCCTAAAAGTAAAAGCAAAATTACTTGCGTAAATTCGCTTTTTTCAATATTAAGCAATTTGAGTAAAAGTTTTTTCATTAGTTTTGTGGTGTAATTTTGGCTAAATTTAACAAAAAAATCACACAAAATCCAAGAAATTTTTGCAAAATTATGTGTCGGAACAATAAAAACCTTGCTCCTATTCTTATTGGGCTTAACTCCGCTGTATTTTTAATTTTTATCTATAATTACCAACTCATCTCTTCTGCCCCTTTCGACTACGATGCTGTAAAAAACTATCAAACCATTCAAGAACTTGCACGTGGCAATTTTCACAACTTTTTCCACCACGCCTCACCTGTGTTATACGTATTTTTTTTGCCTTTTTACCTCATTTACCCCAATTTTTGGTTTCTGCTTTCTATCAATGCCTTATTAGGCGTTTTTGCCTCCCTACTTTGGGTTAGATTATTGCTGAAAGACGCTATAAAAAAGCCTTACAATGCCATTACATATCTTTTATTAGGCACTGCCTTTTTTGCAGTATCGTACAGCCGAACTTTAAGCATTGAAACACTTGGATTATTTTTTTCAGCTTTGCTTTGGGGGCAAATACAAAGTTTTTTAGACCAAAGAAAAACTTTTTGGGCTTCTGCTTGGCTGATAGGCGTAGTAGCAAGTTTATTGCTCCTTACCAACTACAAAGCCATTGTGCCACTTACTTTTATGGCACTGCTTATTACCTTCAATAGAAAAGGTTACGCAATCTCTTTTAGTTGGGAATTTTTCAAGAAAATATTGATAGGCTTTTGTGGCATAATTGCCTTATTTATGCTTGTGGGAATAATCGCGGGTTTGCCTTGGTATAAGTATCCTGCTACTATTATAGGTATAGTGGCGAACGCCCAAGAAACTACTGCTCACCCTTTCAATGGTCGTTTTTACTTTCAATATTTAGCAGAATTTGAAAATATAGCACTGATGCTTTTGGGTATTTGGCAAATGAGAAATATTTTAAGGTTTCCGTCTAATTACACTATTCTTTGGCGTCTGATAGCTTGGACTGCCCTGCTTACTTATTTGGTAATGCTTCTATTGCCCAAAGCTCCTCGCGGTCTTATTTTTGTCTTTCCACTTTTGTATTTGCTTGGCATAAAGCAACTTCAATTTTTTTTCCTTGAAAAATGGAAAAAGCCAAGTTTCTATCTGATAGCGGCAATCGTTCTGATTTTTTGGCAAATAAAAATTATTTGGGAAAAAGTTTATCCTTACAGCCAAACAAGTTACCCACAAGTAGCCTCCATACTCAAAAAAGAGCAGGCAGAAGTAGTTTTTACAACTTTGGGAATAGGAATTTATCCGTTTTTGGATAGTAACATCAAATTAGAAATCTTGCGGGAAGCCTCTGATACCCTAAAATTTCAAAGTTATACGGGGAAAAAGTTTCTGCTTTACGATAGTTACGGCGAAATCTCTCTGCATTATTCTTTGATAAGCCTAAAAAAATGCAAATATGACTACTATTTTGAGGAAAAAAGCCTTTGTAATCCGTTTTTGAGTTTAGAACTTGTTGAGTACAATCGTACCAGTTTCCGAAAGGCTTTTGAAATAAGTGAAGGTTTGCAAAAACGAAAGTGGCAACTGGCTCTGAAAAAATTACCCTAAAACCCTTTTCTTGATAATTTCTGCTACACTTTTTACCACTAAAAATGGATTTCGAGCTTCCTTTTGGCTATTGGGGTGTGTATCGGTGCAATAGATTTTTTCAAAAAGACCGCTTTCTTGCAATCTTTGCAAAGCATTGTTATTAAATAAACCGTGAGTAGTAATCGCATAAATTTTACTTGCTCCTGCTTCTTTGTAAGACCTTGCCGCATTGATAAGCGAACCACCAGTGCGTATCATATCATCATAGATAACCACTACTTTACCTGTAACATCAGCACTAATCCCTGTAACTACGGTTTCCTCGCCACTCACTCGCCTTTTGAATACAAAAGCCGCATTTACTCCCATATCATTGGCAAGCGATTCTACCCACTTGGCTCGTCCTGCATCTGTACAAGCTAAAATAAAGTCTTTCCCTGCTATTTCTGCACAAGCCTGCATAATTACCTCTTTGCAATACAAATGAACTGACTGCACATCTCCTTCAAAGTAATGCGGTAAGCCTTCGGTATGCAAATCCATTAGCACAAAGGTTATTCTGCTCCCTGTTTTGGGAATAGAGGAAAGCAGTTTTGCCCGAGTTTTAGCCGTAACCACCTCTCCTTTTTTTACGGCTCTTTCCATAGTAGAATAGCCAAAGTAGGGTATCACGATGGTCAAGTTTTTTGCTCCATATTTTCCTATTGCCGAAGCCAAGTCATAAAGTTCCAAAGTATCGGTATCTGTGGGCGTTCCACCTAAAAGAATAACATTTTCTCCCTCCACTTCGGTAAGTATGCGTTGATAACGCTCTCCGTCAGGGAAAATCTTAACTTCTACCTCTGCTCTACGAAAACCCCCAAGTGCCAAAAGTCTTTCTTGCAAATACTGATAAGACTGAATTGAAAATAATAACGGCTCATTCATCATTATTGCGTTTTTTTATTTTTACTTGCTTCTGCGGGCTTTTCGTTGATGATTTCTTTGGCTTCTTTGATAATATCTTCGCCAAAAGCAACCACCGAAGAGATATTTTTCACCGCATACGGGGCAAGTGGCTCTACCACGGGATACAGCAAACTGCCCTGCAACAATTCTTTGTTGGAAGTGGTTTCGTTAGCTATTTTATGGAAAATCATTAGAAACAGACTTACGACAAAAGCGAATTTCAACCCTCCTAAACCTGCTCCAAGCAAATTATCAAAACTACCCAAAAGTGTGGTATCTATGCTTTTTTTCAGATAACGTGCAAAACGATTGGCAAGAAAGAAAAACAAAGCAAAAGTAGCCACAAAAGCCACATAAGGCATAATACTTTCCGACATATCGCCCATTAGGGGTTTTAAGATTTTGAGAGCAACCACCCAAAACTTAAAACCCAAAATAATTGCCGCAACAAAAGAAAGAAGCGATAGCACATTCATCAGCAAGCCCGACTGATAGCCCCGATGAGCCCCCCACAAAATAGGAACGAGAATGAAAAGGTCAAGGCTGTTCATAACAATTTTAGCTCAATAACTTCTTGACAAGTTCGGCAAGGGTTTTGTTATCTACTTTTCCTGCAAGGGTTTTGGTAGCTTGTCCCATTACTTTACCCATATCTTTGGCAGAAGTAGCCCCCACACTAGCAATAATTTCGCGAATTTGAGCTTCTGCCTCCTCAGACGAAAGTTGCTGTGGCAAATATTTTTCCATAATTGCAATTACTGCTTGCTGCTCGGCGGCTTGTTCGGTTCTACCCTGCGAGGCAAACATTTCGTAAGATTCCTTCCGTTGTTTCAATGCCTTATTGATAATAGCAATTTCATCGGCTTCCGAAAGGTTGCCCGTACCGCCTTCTTTGGTTTCTTCCAAAAGAATCATTGATTTTAGCTCACGCAAAGCAGTCAGAGCCGCCTGATTTTTGGCTTTCATTGCCTCTTTGATATCTTCGTTGATGCGTTCTTTGAGTGTCATAGATGTAAAAGTTTTTTGAAGTTGTTTAGTAAAAGTTTAAGGGTTTGATGTTCAGGAGTTTGAAGTTCAAAGGTTTGAGGTTTTTTATGCATCTAATTGGTAATTATTTACGTTCAAAAAAGTTTAGCGTTTGATGTTCAAGTTTTTAAGGGCTTTCTCTCTCATTTTTCTGTCTAATTTCTAAAATCCTGTTTCCTGTATCTTGTTTCCTGTTTCCTTACTGCAAAATATACCTAAACAATTACTCTAATTGTAAGATTTCACAATTTCTGCAAATTCTCTTGCTTTCAGCGAAGCCCCTCCTACCAGTCCGCCATCTACATCAGTACAAGCAAAGAGCGGTTTAGCATTCTGAGCATTCACACTTCCTCCGTATAGAATACTTGTATTTTGAGCAGTTTCGCTTCCAAATTTCTTTTTCAAATAAGCCCGAATAAGAGCGTGCATTTCTTGTGCTTGTTCGGCAGTAGCATTTCTGCCTGTTCCTATTGCCCATACAGGCTCGTAGGCAATGACTATATTTTTCATTTGCTCGGCAGAAAGTTCTGATAAACTGCCCTCTAACTGATTCTGTACATACACAATATGCTCGTTTTTATTGCGAATTTCCAAAGATTCACCACAGCAAAAAATCACTTTCAAACCCACCTGCAAGGCTCTTTGGATTTTTTCGGCTATCATACGATAAGTTTCAAGATAATACAAACGCCTTTCGCTATGCCCAAGAATTACCCATTTTGCCCCTACCGAAGCAAGCATTTGAGCCGAAATTTCCCCTGTATAAGCCCCTTTTTCGTACTCTGAGCAATTTTGAGCGGCAACCGCAAAAGGCTGATTTTTAAGAAAATTACTCAAGTGATGAATATACACAAAAGGCACTGCAAAAATTACTTCGGCAGTATTTCGCTTTTCATCTTTCAAAATATTAGTTACTTCGGAAATCAAAGCATTTGCTTCTTGAAAGTTTAGGTTCATTTTCCAATTAGCGGCTACAATTTTTTGAGGCATTGTTTTTTCATTTTAAGGTGAAAATTGAGAAATTTGCTCAAATTTAACGCAAAAAAATCTGAAAATGCAAAATCTACAAGCAACTTTTGAGCCTTATGTGCTTTATTTCCGTTTTGAGGCGGGTACTTCAAGGGGTATTTTGCGAGAAAAGAAAAATTATTTCATCAGAATTTGGGACAAATCCAATCCGCACATACAAGGCGTAGGCGAAGTAAATGTACTCAAAGGTTTAAGTTTGGACGATAGAGCAGATTTAGAGCAAAAAATAACCGAAATTCTACAAAAATATCAAAATCAGACACTTCAAAGCACAGATTTAGAGGCTTTTCCTGCTATCCGTTTTGCTTTGGAAACTGCTGAAAAAGATTTAGCAAATGGCGGGAAAAAACGCATTTTCCCAAGTGCTTTCACCGAAGGCAAAACTTTTATCCCCATCAATGGCTTAATTTGGATGGGAAGCAAAGAATGGATGCTTTCTCAAATTCGCCAAAAAGTTGAAAAAGGCTTTACTTGCCTAAAAATGAAAATCGGAGCTTTGGATTTTGAAACGGAACTGAGCATTTTACATTCTATCCGCAAAGAATTTCCTTCACCCCAAGAAATGATTTTACGCGTAGATGCCAATGGAGCTTTTTCTGCCCAAGAGGCTCTGAAAAAATTAGAAAAACTTTCTCATTATCAAATTCACTCCATTGAGCAACCCATTGCCCCAAATCAAATTGAACAGCTTGCCCAAATTTGCGAAAAATCGCCCGTGCCTATCGCTTTGGACGAAGAACTTATCGGCAAAAATCATCAGAAAAGGCAACTTTTGCAAAGCATAAAACCTCACTTTATAGTGCTGAAACCTGCCCTTTTAGGTGGTTTTGCTGAAAGCGAGGCTTGGATACAAGAAGCCCAAAATAGGAAAATTGGCTGGTGGGTAACTTCGGCTTTGGAAAGCAACATCGGCTTGAATGCCATTGCTCAATGGACGGCTACACTACCATTCAAGGGGCATCAAGGATTGGGAACAGGACAGATTTATGAGAACAACCTGCCCACCGAGCTGTATTTAGAAGGGGAAAAATTATTTTTTGGAAAATAACGACAAGAAAATAAACACCATCGTTTTTTCAGATTGGCGAAAATTTCGTAATTTAGCCTGCTTAAAAATAAAACCTCTTGAAAAATGTTAGACGACAACAAAACTCTTGAAAGCCCCTCAAATATTTTCCCTGTCAATATTGAAGACGAAATGCGAACTGCCTACATAGATTACTCTATGTCGGTGATTGTTTCGCGTGCCTTGCCCGATGTACGCGATGGCTTAAAACCTGTTCATAGACGCGTACTTTACGGAATGATGGAATTGGGCGTTTTACATAACAAACCTTACAAAAAATCGGCTCGTATTGTAGGAGAAATTCTTGGTAAATATCACCCTCACGGCGATTCTTCGGTATATGAAACAATGGTACGTATGGCTCAGGAATGGTCTTTACGTTACCCGCTTGTGGATGGGCAAGGCAATTTTGGCTCTATTGATGGCGATAGCCCCGCCGCAATGCGTTATTGCCTTACAGGCGATACACTCATCAAAACCAATTATGGTCTTATAGCACTCAAAGATTTAGTAAAGAACTCTCTGCCCGATAGCGAGCAAGAAATTGACCTGCAAGTACTTTCTATGCACCAAAAAGTACATAAGGCTACTAAATTTTTCAATTCAGGCTACCACCCTATTTGGGAACTTACTACGCAAGAAGGCTATCAGCTAAAAGGTTCATCTAATCACCCTGTTCTTACTTTAAGCAAAGATGAAGCAGGCAAACCTATCTTTGTTTGGAAAGAACTTTCCAAAGTAAAAGCAGGCGATAAAATTGTGATTGAGCGAAGCCAAACCAATCTGTATGCTTCAAAAGCATCTTCAAAAGATATTTACCAAAGCATTGTTGCCGCTTGTCTAATTGCCGAAGGTTCTATTTCTCCGAAAAGAGTTACTTTCAATAGTACCGATAAAAAGTATTTTGACGACTTTATCAATGCTTATCAGAACCTTATTGGCTCCAAATTTTATGTGTATCAGCGAAGGCTACCTTCGGGAAAAGAAATTTATGAATTTGATGTTCAAAATACCTCTGAATTTGCCCAAAACGAATTATTTACACAGCTTGTAGGTCTAAAATCAGCCGAAAAGCATATCCCTACTTGCATTTTACAAGCCCCCAAAGAAGCCCAAAAAGTATTCTTGCAATATCTTTTTGAAGGCGATGCTTCGGTGTCTTTGCTTGAAAAAAATACTATCTCTCTGCAATACTGTACGCAAAGCCTTACTTTGGCAAGAGAGTTGCAAATTCTACTTCTGGAATTTGGCATTATCAGTCGTATAAGTTTTACCCAAAAACGCAAAGAGTACAAGCTCGTCATTAGTGGTTTTCACAACATTCGGCTTTTTTACGAAAATATCAATTTTGCAAGCCAAAAAGCCACAAAACTTGATAAAATTGTAGAGCAAGAACGCCAAAGACAACAAGAAAAGCCTATCAAATATGCTTTGAGCAAGGATTTTATCCCCTACATTGCCAATTATATTCGGCAATATGCTCCGCATAAGTTTTTAGAAAAAAATAACTTTGACCGCTACGAAAGAATTGAAAAATACTACGAGCAAATTCTCAATACACTCAACAATGTGTATTTACAAAGTTTGTTTCAGGAACTTGTTGCCAAGCGTTATTATTATGCTACCGTAAAAACTTGCCATTTGCTTCCCGAAACGGATATGGTGTATTCGGTAAAAATTGAAAGCGATTGTCATTCTTTTGTAGCGAACGGTTTTGTCAATCATAATACCGAAGCTCGCTTGCAACGCATAGCCGAAGAACTCATCGGCGAAATCAACAAAGATACCGTTAATTTTCAGCCTAATTTTGATGATTCGCTAACCGAACCCACTGTACTTCCTGCCAAAATTCCTAATTTGCTTATCAATGGTACTTCGGGCATTGCCGTAGGTATGGCAACCAATATGGCTCCACACAATCTTTCAGAAGTGATTGAAGGTATTTTGGCATACATTGATAACCCCGAAATCAGTATCGGTGAGTTAATGAAATACATTCTTGCCCCCGATTTCCCTACGGGTGGTATCATTTACGGCTACGAAGGGGTGCGAAATGCTTACAAAACAGGTAGAGGTAGAATTATTATCCGTGCCAAAGCCAATTTTGAGCAAAGCAAGTCAGGTAAAGATTTGATTGTCGTTACAGAAATTCCGTATATGGTCAATAAAGCCGCGATGATTGAAAAAACGGCTCAACTCATCAATGAAAAGAAAATTGAAGGAATTTCCGACATACGCGACGAATCCGACCGAGACGGCTTACGAATTGTCTATGAACTCAAAAAAGATGCTATTCCTGCCATTGTACTCAATAATTTATTCAAATATACACAACTGCAAACGGCTTTCAGTGTCAATAATGTAGCCCTTGTAAAAGGAAGACCTGCTACCCTGAACCTGAAAGAGCTTATCAAATACTACGTAGAACATCGCCACGAAGTAGTAGTACGCCGTACAAAATTTGACTTGAACGAGGCTCAAAAAAGGGCTCATATTTTAGCAGGTTTGCTCATAGCCCTGGACAATTTAGATGCTGTCATTGCCCTTATTCGCAATGCCCAAGACCCCGATGAAGCCAAAACTGGTTTAATGAATAATTTTTCTCTCACCGAAATTCAGGCGAAAGCCATTTTGGATATGCGTTTGCAAAGACTTACAGGACTGGAAAGAGAAAAAATCGTTGCCGAAAACCAAGAAATTACCGCTCTCATCGCTGATTTGGAAAATATTTTGGCTGATGAAAAACGCCGAATGGAAATTATCAAGCAAGAACTCACCGAAATCAAAGAACGTTACGGCGATAAACGTAAAACTGAAATTGTTTATTCGGCAGAAGAGTTTCAGGACGAAGATATGATAGCTGATGAGCAAGTAGTCATTACTATTTCACACAAAGGCTATATCAAACGCACTCCTCTTTCCGAGTATCGTGTGCAAGGGCGTGGTGGCGTAGGTTCTCGTGGTGTAACTACCAAAGAAGACGATTTTACCGAGCATCTATTCGTAGCAACCAACCACAACTATCTGCTAATTTTTACAGAAAGTGGAAAAGTATTTTGGATAAAAGTTTATGAAATTCCCGAAGGAAGCAAAACCGCCCAAGGACGTGCTATTCAGAATCTTATTCAAATTGAAAATGGCGATAAAGTGCGTGCCGTTATCAATGTAGAAACTTTGGAGGACGAAGACTACATCAATAACCATTATTTGGTGATGTGTACCGAAAAAGGCACTATCAAGAAAACCACTTTGGAAGCCTATTCTCGTCCAAGAGCTACGGGTATCAATGCTATCAATATCAATGAAGGCGACAAACTCATTGAAGTCCGAATGACAACAGGCAACGACCATATTATTATTGCTACTCAATCGGGCAGGGCAATTCATTTTCACGAGGAAAATGTACGCCCTATGGGACGTAATGCCACTGGCGTAAGAGGTATTTGGCTTGATGAAAACAACCCCGATGATGTTGTAATTGGAATGGTTTGCGTACAGAGCCAAAATCAGCATCTTTTAGTAGTTTCGGAAAGGGGCTTTGGCAAGCGGTCGGAAGTAGAAGAGTATCGCATCACGGCTCGTGGAGGCAAAGGCGTAAAAGCAATGAACCTTACCGAAAAAACAGGCAAACTGGTTGCTATCAAAGAAGTTTCGGATAATGACGACCTAATGATTATCAACAAATCAGGCATTACTATACGCATACGCGTAAGCGATTTACGTTTGCAAGGACGTGCCACACAAGGGGTAAAACTTATCACACTCAACAAAGATGATGAAATTTCCTCAGTAGCAAAAATTGAAAAAATGGAAGAAGAAGAAAACGAAAATACCCCGACGATTTCTGATAATAACCCTGAATTATCCGCTGAAGCATAAAATTTTAAGAGCCATCTCTAAATGAGATGGCTCTTAAAACTCAAATTTCATCAGGATTTATACCCAACTGACGCAATTTTTCTGCAAGTTTTTCCTTTTCTTGTAAAGTTTTCGCAAGATTTTCTTGGGTTTTATGCAAATTTTCTTGCGTTTGTTGCAAATTCTCTTGAGCTTGTTGCAAATTCTCTTGAGCTTTGATAAGGTTTTCTTCTTTTTCTATTAAAACTTTTTGCGTTTCCTGTAATTTCAACTCTGCCTCTGTCAGAACTTGCAAGATTTCGGTATAAGTGGCAAATCTTTCGCCTGTGGGGCGATACAGATGCATTGTCCCTTCCTCAAAATCTAACACAAAACGAACTCCCAGCAAAGGGCTTTGCCATTCCTTGCTTACTTCTATTTCTACGAAATGCTCCCCTTCTCTAAGCCAAACCAGTAACTCATTGGTATCGGGGTCATAAAAGTAATATTCCTGAACACCATAATTTTGATAAAACACTAACTTTTGAGACATTTCGGCAGGCGTATTACCCGGCGAATTGATTTCAAAAACTACTTGTGGAGCAATATTATCCTCTTCCCACTGCTTATACGAGCCTCTATCTCCTTTCGGTCTGCCGAAAACTACCATTACATCAGGGGCTTTGCGTATGCGTGGATTGCCTTCCACAGGATACCAAAGTAAATCGCCTGCTACGAAAACATTAGGGTCTTGGGCATACATCGCCTCCAAGCCTTCTTTGATAAGCACTATCCAATTAAATTGCTTGGTATTATCTGCCATAGGTTTGCCGTCAGAATCGGGATAAACGATTGTATCTTTTTTATCCAAGTAAGTAGAAACCTTCGTTTTTCTCTCCAAAGTTTTCATTGCAAGCAAGTTTTTTTCCAAATCTACAAAAATATTTGCAAAAACAAAAGCCCTGATGCAATTCAGGGCTTTTAGCAATCAATTATTTCTCATCCATCGCTCACGCAAACGCATCTGCTCCAAAGTAGCCTGCGGATTGATAGAAAAGGTTTTTTCTTTTTCGTCGAAAGTAATACCAATTTTGTCGTAGTATTCTTTCAAGGGCAAAGGTTCGGCATTTTTTACATAACGATTAAAAAAGTCTGCTATTTCGGGATAAGTTCGTTTTACAAAAATATCAAACCATTCTTTTTCAGGGAAACTCTTGTTGGGTCCGTATTCTTTGGCAAACTCATTGATAACCTCACGCAAGCCACGCTTACCTTGCGAAAGTTCTAAAAGACGAATATCCAGCAGTCCTGCAACCAAAGCACCACGATTGTAAATATTGCCATATTGTTTCTGCCCTTCGGGAGTATAAGAAGTAAGACTCATTTTGCTCAAACTATAAGTTTTGTCATAGAAACGCTCATCAACTATTACTTTGCGGCGTAAATCTTTGAAATACTCGTCTAAGGTTTTGATGCTATAACAAATTTGCATTTTATGCGAAGCCCACTCGGTAGTTCCTTCGTAAAGCCATAAATGCTCGGAAGGGGTAGGCGTAACGAAATTAAATTTTTCAATAATTTCGCTATGAATATTCAGCGGGGTTACGATATGAAAAAACTCGTGAGCGGCAATATCCGTCATTTTTTTGCCAAAATCCTCTGTCCAGTCTTGCTCTTTGATAATGTATTCGGAGCTATACGAATGTTCCCAAGCTCCTGCATTTGCATCTTCAAAGAAAAACAAAAACGTATAACGAGGCACAGGCAAGCCATTGAGGAAAGAATCAGCGGCAACAAGCATATTAGTCATTGAAGAAAGCAGTTTTTCGGAAGTAATTTTGCCTGTTTTGGAGTAAGTGTAAAGTTCTACTTGTGTATTGCGAATTTTCGTAGAAGCCTTGGAAAGATTGCCAAAAAGAATAGGTGAATCTACGATATGGTCGTAGTTATTGGCTAAAAAATAGCCATCTTTCATTTCCAAAGCTGTACCATACTGCCACTCATTAGGGTATAAAAATTTGATTTTCAGCGGTACGGATTGCATACCTTGCGGATAGCCAAAAATCGTTTGCCCATTGATGAGGGCGTGGTCTTTTTCAAGCGAACTGCCACACATTTCGTAAATTTTATTTTCGCTTACAGGGGTATCAAAAGTTTCGGCAATATGGTAGCGAATAGTTGCTACTTTTTCAGGATTTGCGATTTCCCACTGATTTGTGCTAATTTGTTTGGTAGTAATTTTCTTTCCTTTGCTATCCAGAGCCTCAAATTTTCTTACGAAACGCCCCATATCCATTACCTGATAAGTACCCGGAGCCGTAGCGGCAAATTGATAAATTTTGTTTTCCTTGCCAAGACCTTTTACTTTCAGTTCTACTTTGAAAAGGTCATCAACTCTATCGTTCAAATTGACGATGTATTCTAAAACTTTTTGGGCGAATACATTGCTACAAAGCACCCACAAGAAAAGCAGAGAAATTACTTTTTTCATTTTTTTCAGAAATTTTTAGTTTGCACTCAAATTTAGAAGGAAATTCTTGTAACAACACAATATTTTGGTAAAAATTTCGTAATTAGTCGTAGAAAAACAGACACAAAAACAAAAAATATTTGTCTGTTTTGAAAAAAGACTTATATTTGCCCCAAAACTCTAATGACAATGAGAAAAACAATTACCCTAACGTTTATACTTTTTATTTTTGCATTTTTTGCAAAAGCCCAAATCGGAGATTACAAGTCGCATACGGTGTATATCTACAACTTCACCAAATATATTCAATGGCCTGCAACCTATCAGAGCGGTGATTTTGTGATAGCCGTTTATGGTCTTTCTCCTCTTACAGCTCAGCTACGTGCCGCTACTGCCAATAAATCCGTTGGTACGCAAAAAATTGTAGTAAAGCAGTACCTAAGTCTTAATGCTATTGAAAACCCACACATCTTATTTATTTCACTCCAACAAAGCAAAAATTTAGAAGCTATCAAGAAAAAATTGGAAGGCAAATCCACGCTGATTGTTACCGAGAAACCAGGTTTAGGACCGCAAAGCCATATCAATTTTATTTTGCGAGAAGGTAAGTGGAAAATTGAATTAAATAGTGCCGCCGTAGAAGCGGCAGGTTTGAAAGTATCTGCCCAACTTTCCAGAATTGCTATCCCTGTAAGATAAAGCTCATACTAGAAAAGATTGTAGTGGTTTAGGTTGTTGTATGGAAACAGGAAATATGAAGCAGGAAGCAAGATGTAGGAAATAGGTTTTTTGAAAATTGATAACTGCAAAAGAATGAGTTAATTTAGTTTTACTATCAGGACAAAGCCTTCAAAATTTTGAAGGCTTTGTCGTTGGTTTGATAAGAATCATCTTTACGCAGTAGCTTCTGCCTCTACTTCTTTTTGGGCAAGGTATCTTTCGGCATCCAGAGCCGCCATACAGCCTGTACCTGCCGCCGTAACTGCTTGCCGATAAATGTGGTCTTGGGCATCGCCACAAGCAAATACACCCGCTACATTGGTACGTGTAGAGCCTTTTTCGGTAATCAAATAGCCATTTTCGTCCATATCCAAAATTCCTTTGAATATATCTGTATTGGGCTTATGACCAATGGCTACGAAAAAACCTTGTACAGGAATATCTCTCAATTCGCCTGTTTGAGTATTTTTAATTCGTATGCCTTCTACTTGTTCAGAGCCTAAAATTTCTTCGGTAACCGAGTTCCAAATAATTTCAATGTTAGGGGCAGACATTACACGTTTTTGCATAATTTTAGAGGCTCGCATTTCATCGCGTCTGACAATCATATACACTTTGTTGCATAGTTTGGAAAGATAGCTCGCCTCTTCGCAAGCCGTATCTCCTGCTCCCACCACTGCCACATCTTTGCCTCGGAAGAAAAAGCCATCGCAAACTGCACAAGCCGAAACTCCTTTCCCGTTTAAGCGTTGCTCAGCTTCTAAGCCAAGCCACTTGGCAGAAGCTCCCGTAGCAACAATCACCGCTTCGGCTTCAATCATAAAACTATCATCTACCACTACTTTATGCATTCCTCCTGCTTCAAATTCTACTTTTGTAATCATTCCATTGCGAACTTGCGTACCAAAACGCTCTGCTTGGCGTTGGAAATCCATCATCATTTGCGGACCCATAATGCCATCAGGATAGCCTGGGTAATTTTCTACATCACTGGTAATGGTAAGCTGACCGCCGGGTTGGCTACCTGTATAAAGTACAGGATTTAAGCCTGCACGAGCCGCATAAATAGCCGCAGTATAGCCTGCGGGTCCTGAACCAATAATTAAGACTTTTACTCTTTCTTTGACTTGCATTGCTGTTTTTTGTTTAGTACCTAAATACAATGAATTTTTGAGTCAAAAAGTTCAATTCTAATCTTCTCTACCGAGCTTGTTTTCGTCAGGATCTGCCATACGTACAATTTTAGGGATAAATTTTGCCAAAATATCTACCAAATCTTGTTGGGCAAGCATTACGGCGTTGATGTCCTTATACACCATAGGTGCTTCGTCCAAATCGCCTCCTACCAGCATTACTCCTTTTTCTGCCAAAAACTTTTTAATTTCGGACATTGTAAAAGTTTGATGAGCTTTGCTACGACTCATCAGCCTACCTGCCCCGTGAGAAGCAGAATACAAGGCTTGCTCAAAACCCTTGCCTCGCACTACAAAGCCCGCCGTAGCCATAGAACTGGGAATAATACCCAAAATGCCTTTTTGAGCAGGGGTAGCCCCTTTTCTATGCACAATCACCGTTCTACCATCGGGCAAGGTTTCTTTCCAAGCAAAATTATGATGATTTTCTATCAGCAGTACAGGTTTTTCGCCGATAGCTCTTGCCAAACGTCTGTGTATCTGATGATGATTGGCAGAGGCATACTCACCTGCCAAGTTCATTGCTATCCAGTATTCTTGTCCTTCTTCACTATCCAAGTCCAGCCAAGCAAGGTGTTGTGCCTGCTTGGGAAGTTTTGTTTTTTGCATAGCAATTTTAGAATAATGATTTGCTACACTTGCCCCAAATCCACGAGAGCCAGAATGAGAAAGCAATGCCAAATATTTACCTTTGGGCAAAAAATTCAAATCGGCAGAGTTTTCTTCCATAATTTCCAAAATACCCCACTCCACAAAGTGGTTGCCTGTACCCGAAGTGCCTATTTGGCTCATTGCTTTGGATAAAAGGTTTCTGATAAATGGCGTAGCTTTCCAATTAGGATTTTCCCAAACATCATCAGGCAAAGGATTTTTATTTTTTTCACCAATACCAAAAAAAGTATTAGCTACCAGATACTTTTTGAACTCTTCTTTTTTTTGCTCTAAATACATTGCGTCAATATCAAAAACGCTCAAACACATACGGCAAGCAATATCCACCCCCACAGCATAAGGAATAACAGCCTTTTCGGTGGTAGCCAAAACGCCTCCAATAGGTAAGCCATAGCCGTGATGGGCATCGGGCATTAGTGCCCCTGCCACTGCCACAGGCAATTTCATTGCCGTATTCATTTGCTCCAAAGCGGCAGATTCAATATGCTCTGCACCAAAAATCTGATACGGCAAAGCCTCTGAACGCAAATCAAAGGCTAATTCTTCTTGTTTGCGGTCGGTGGTGGTGGGTGGTTGCAACTTTTGCACCATTGCGGCAAGTTCTGCAAAGGTTTCGCTTGCCAAAAAATTCTCAGGATTTTGAGCTAAATCTTGGTAGAGGCTCAAAATTTCACTTTTTTCATATTTTCCTTGCTTGATGAGGTGTTTGGCAAGTTTTCCTGCTTCAATCAAAACAGCTTTTTCGTAAAAAAAGTGCTTTAACTCATTGTTATTGATTTTCGTTCCCATAGTGAAAAATCATTGATGTTTGTGGTTTAGAAAATAAAAAAGTCCGAAACTCATTTCGGACTTTGGAATAGTGGAGTAAAAAAATTACGATTTCTGTTTTTGCCACCATTGCACAAAGCCCTGCCTTTTGCCTGAATCAAGCAAGAAAAGCATAACATCAGCCTTATTTTGAGGCTGTGCGTTTAGATTGGAGGAATATTTTGCGTATAGTAGCATAAAATTTTTTCTTTGAGTTGCAAAGGTAAATTAAATTTCGTACATTGCCAAACTTTCCGAAATTTTTTTTCGCAAAAATCAAATTCAAAAACAATGCAAAAGAAGTTTTTACTCTCGTTATTTCTTTTGGGTTTGGGTTTATGGTCTTTCGCCCAGGACTACCGCCTAATGTTGCAGTCGGGTAGTATGCCCAATGCCATCAGCGTGGAGCAATACGCTTTACGCAAAGCAAATCTTTCGGGTAGCCGAATGGGAAATGGTAACTATGTTATTTTACAATTTCATCAAATTCCCACCCAAAGCCAAAAAGAACAAATTCGCAGAGCAGGTATTCAACTATTTGATTACCTTCCTCATTTTGCTTTTTGGGCATACTTGCCTGATGAAGTAGCCAGTGATAGATTGCAAAATTTGGGCATTAGAAATATTTATCCTTATGCCCCTTCGGATAAAATAGCAAAACTCATCACTGAAAAAGGTATCCCTGAATGGGCAATCAAAGAACGAGGAACCGTAGATTTGCTCGTACAATTTTATCCTAATATTTCCTTGCAAGAAGCCCATATAAGGTTAGTTTCTTTGGGTTGGGTGAAAGTAGTACAAGAAAAGTTTTTGGCAGATGTAAGTATTTTGCGAGTACCTATCCAAAAGTTGCAAGATTTGGCTCAAATTCCTTTTGTGTATTTTATAGAGCCAATTTTCCCACCTGCCCAGCTTGAAAACCGAGAAGCTACGAGCAATCACCGCATCAATTTCGTAAATTCTGAATATGTAGGTGGTAGAAAGTATGACGGCACAGGCATTGTGGTTTCAATGGGAGATGACGGCACTGCCGATACGCACATTGATAAAAAAGGCAGAATTACCAACAACACTACTTCCAATAGCGGTAGCCACGGCGACCACGTTTCGGGAATTATTATGGGTGCAGGAAATCTTAATCCTCTGATGAAAGGACAAGCACCCGGGGCTCATCTGGAAGTATATTCTTGGCACGATGATATAGACCAAATGCCCACGCCTTACAATACCAAGAATGTTCGCATTACTTCACACTCTTTGGGAGAAACTTTGAATGCAGGCTATAATACAGGAGCCAGACAAGTAGATCAGCAAATACGCCAAATGCCCGACCTAATGCACGTATTTTCGGCAGGTAATAGTGGCTCGGCATTTTATACCATTACAGGCGGTAGAAAAGCAGGTAAAAACGTCATTGCCGTAGCCAATCTTTCTAAAACAGATGTTATCAGCAGTAGTAGTAGCCGAGGTCCCGCCGCTGATGGCAGACTAAAACCCGAGGTTGCGGCAGTAGGTACGAGTGTAAATTCTACCCTAGAAAACAATACTTATGGCTCTAATTCAGGTACCTCAATGGCTTGTCCTGCTGTATCGGGTACGCTGGCGGCTTTGTACCACGCTTACCGAGCCTTGAATAGCAACGCTATGCCCACTTCCGATATTATCAAAGGAATTGTAATGAATACAGCTGATGATTTGGGCAATGCTGGTCCCGATTTTACCTTTGGCTATGGTCGTATCAATGCCCGAAGAGCAGTGCTTACTTTGGAACAAAACCGCTATTATGTAAATAGTATCAGCCAAGGGCAAACCCAAACCCAAAACATTACCGTTCCTGCGGGTACTAAACAGCTCAAAGTAATGCTTTATTGGAACGATTATGAAGGTGCGGCAGGGGCAAGTGTTCCTTTGGTCAATAATTTGAACCTCACCGTTACCCCCCCTTCTGCCTCGCCTGTAAATCCTTGGGTTTTGAACCCCAGTGCTACTTCCGACCCCGCAGTACGTGGTGTAGATAACATCAACAACTCCGAGCAAGTAACCATTGATGACCCTACGGCTGGCACTTATACTATTTCAGTAAATGGTTTTGCTGTACCCCAAGGTCCTCAGCAATATGTAGTGTGCTACGAGTTTGTGCAAGATGATGTTGTGCTTACTTTCCCTATCGGGGGAGAAAGCTTTACGCCGGGAACCGTTGAAAAAATTCGTTGGGACGCTTGGGGCAGTTCAGGTACTTTCAATTTGGAATATTCCACAAATGGCGGAACTACTTGGACAAGCATCACCACAGGACTTTCAGGCTCTTCACGCTCTTTCGATTGGACTGTTCCTAATGTACAAAGTGGGCAGGTACGTGTACGTGTGAGCAAGGGAACTTTGCAATCGCAAAGCATTGCTAATTTTTCCATTATGCCTTTTCCGAGTGGTTTAACTGCTTCTGCGGGTTGTTCGGGGGTAAATCTTTCTTGGACAGCTGTTTCGGGAGCTACCAGCTACGAAGTTTTCCGTTTAGGAACAAAATATATGGAATCCGTAGGGACAACTACTGCCACCACCTTCACCGACAACGTAGCCACAGGCGATACTTATTGGTATGCCGTTAGAGCATTGGGAGCAAGCGGTGCAGTAAGCCGTAGATGTAACGCTGTTTCTTTCAATTTCACTTCTACCGTGTGTGCTACTGATGCGGCGGTTACCAATATTAGCCCTTCGGGCAATTCTTGTGTAATGAGCGAAAATACAGAAGTAAGAGTTACGGTTCGCAATGTTGGTACTTCCAGCCTTAGCAATCTTACCGTAAATTACGAAATTCGCAAATCTGATAATAGCGTAGTGCTTACAGGCTCAAGGAATATTGCCTCGCTAGCGGCTAATGCTTCGCAAGATGTTACTTTCAATGCCGATTTAGGAATTATTGACGAAACCTATCAGATTTCGGCTACCGTAAGCGTAACAGGCGACCAAAACGCTTCCAACAACCAAAGAAATGTAAATGCTAAAAATACAAGTATTCAACTTGCACTTACTTACGATAACGGCGTTTTGAGAGCCACCCCCGGGCACCGAAACTATCGCTGGTTCAAAGACGGAGTATTTTTGGCAAATACCTCTACCAATCACGAATGGACACCCAATACTTTGGGAACTTACCAAGTAGAAGCCCAATCTTCTACGAATACCTGCAAAAGAATGTCGAATGAAGTAGTGGTAACGGTACTTTCTTTGCAAGATGTTTCCAGCGAGCTACTGATTGCCCCTAATCCCACAGAAAATGCAATCAGCATTACTTTGCCCAAAAACTTGCAAAATAATGCCCAATTCACGCTCATAGATGTAAAAGGCAGAAAACTGATGGAAGGCTCCTTGCAAGAAAATCAGAATGTTGATGTAAGCAAATTGCCCAAAGGTTTGTACATTTTAGAAATCAAAAATGCTACCCACCGAGCTATTCGGAAAGTAGCCAAGCAGTAAAATACTGCTTTCTATCAAAATCCCCTTTCTTGCAAAACGAAAGGGGATTTTTTAGTCTACTTGATAGCCCAATCTTTTGAGCCATTTTTCTTGCTTACGCCAATCTTTTTCTACTTTCACAAACTGCTCCAAATGCACTTTTTTGCCAAAAAACTGCTCCATTTCTTTGCGAGCCTCTGTACCTACTTTTTTCAAATCTTTACCTCCTTTCCCTATCAAAATGCCCTTTTGGCTATCCCTTTCTACAATAATTTCCGCCTGAATATGCAAAAGTTCCTCGCTTTCTTTGAAGGCAACAATTTGTACATCTGTACTATACGGCACTTCTTTTTGGTAATGTAAAAAAATCTTTTCTCGTAAAATTTCTGCCGCAAAAAAACGCTCTGTTTTATCTGTAAGAGCTTCTTCATCAAAATAAGCAGGATGTTGGGGCAGTTTTTCTATAATTTTTTGCAAAAGCACATCTATTTGAAACCGATTGCTTGCCGAAATAGGCAATATCGGCACATTGGGGAAAATTTGTTGCCATTCTAAAACTTTATTTTCCAAAGTTTTTTGGTTAATCAAGTCAATTTTATTGAGGATAATCATTAGGCGGTCTTGGTGCTTTGATAAAAGCGAAATCAATTTTTCGTCCTTTTCGTTATCGCTTGCATCAATCACCCACAAAAGCAAATCGGCATCTTCCAAACATTCCTCCACAAATCTCATCATTACTTTGTGCAGAGCATATTTGGCTTCAATAATGCCTGGCGTATCAGAAAAGACAATCTGATAACTATCCGTAGTAAGAATACCCTTGATTCGGTGGCGAGTAGTTTGAGCCTTGGGCGTAACAATCGCAAGTTTTTCACCTACAAGAACATTCATTAACGTAGATTTGCCCGCATTGGGCTTACCAACAATATTTACAAAGCCTGATTTCATCATTTTGCGTTTAGAGTTTGGGGACGCTACAATATTTGCAGAAATTTAATCTGTATTTCACGAAACTTTGCTCCCCAAAATTTAGTTTTGCAAAAAAAGGCTTTTTTCTATGAAAAAACAAGAAAGTATCCCAACTTCCAAAGTAGCTCGTGCCACTAAATTCATTCAGACAGGTGTAAAAGTAGGCGGAAATTACCTAAAACACTATGCCAAAAAACTTGTAAATCCTGAACTCAGCAAAGAAGAACTACACGAAAGCAATGCCGAAGATATCTACAAAACTTTGAGCCAACTCAAAGGTAGTGCCTTGAAAGTGGCTCAAATGATGAGTATGGATAAAAATGTTTTGCCCAAAGCCTATGTAGATAGATTTACGATGGCTCAGTATTCTGCCCCTCCCCTTTCGTATCCGCTGGTAGTAAAAACATTCAAGCAGCATTTAGGCAAAGCCCCCACCGAAATTTTTGAAACATTCAGCAAAGATGCCGTCAATGCCGCCTCTATCGGGCAGGTACATCAGGCAACCCTGAAAGGCAAAAAGTTTGCTGTAAAAATTCAGTATCCGGGAGTAGCCGAAAGCATTAAATCCGATTTGCGAATGGTGAAACCTTTTGCCGTAAGACTTCTGAATATGAACGAAAAAGACATTGATTTGTATATGCAAGAAGTAGAAAGCAAACTTTTAGAAGAAGCCGACTACGAACTTGAACTCAAACGCTCTTTGGAAATATCAAAAGCCTGCTCTCACCTGCCCGACCTTTTTTTTGCCAATTACTATCCTGAATATTCTTGCAAAAAAATCTTGACAATGGACTGGCTGGAAGGCAAGCATTTGCCCGAATTTTTGAAAACCAACCCTTCGCAAGAAGTACGTAACCGCATCGGGCAAGCCCTTTGGGATTTTTACGATTACCAAATTCATACGCTCCGAGCCGTACACGCCGACCCCCACCCCGGAAATTTTCTGCTCACCCCCGAAGGCAAAGTGGGTGTTATTGATTTTGGCTGTATCAAAGAAATTCCGCAAGAATACTACGACAATTACTTCATTGTCATCAATCCGTATCTGCTGAAAGATGATGCTACGCTTTTACAAACCTTCAAAAATTTAGGGTTCATTTTACCCCAAGATACCCCCGAACAGCAAGCCCTTTTCGCAAAACTTTTCAAAGGTATGATAGAACTGCTCGGCAAGCCATTCCACAAGGAAACTTTTGATTTCGGTGATGATAGCTATTTTCAAGAAATTTATGAGTATGCCGAAAGTTTGGCTCGCACCGAAGAGCTTCGCAAAGCCAATCAGGCTCGTGGTTCAAGGCACGGCTTGTATATCAATAGAACGTATTTTGGTTTGTACTCTATCCTGAACCAACTCAAAGCCCATATTCGTACCACTAAACCTGAATTTTTAAGCAAACCGATTATGCAGAACCCTTAAACTTTCTGTAATTGTTCAGGTCTAATTTGTAGTGAGGAAATTGTGTGTTTCAAAATCAAACCTTCCAACTTTGAACTCTAAGATGCAAGTCAAGCAACTTTTGGAGCAAGCCTACTTACGCTTCAATCAGCCTGCTTTCATTGAAAATGACCCCATTTGCATACCTCATAGTTTTAGCCAAAAGCAAGATATAGAAATTGCAGGCTTTTTTGCCGCTACGCTGGCTTGGGGGCAAAGAAAAGTGATTATTCGCAAATGCCAAGAGCTTATGCAAATGATGGATAACGCCCCTTACGATTTCATCAAAAACTTTCAGCAAAACGATTTGAAGCCTTTTTTGCAGTTTAAGCATCGTACTTTCAATACCGATGATACACTTTATTTTCTACATTTTCTGCAATACTGGTATCAAAACAACGATAGCTTAGAAAATGCTTTTGTAGCAAATTTTTCTTTGCAGGAAAAAACCATAGAAAAAGCCCTTATTCATTTTGAAAAGCTATTTTTTTCTCTTCCTTTTGCTCTTGCACGCACACGCAAGCATATTGCTACTCCTGCACGTAAATCTACCTGCAAGCGACTTTGTATGTTTTTGCGTTGGATGGTACGAAAAGATAAAAAAGGGGTTGATTTTGGATTATGGAAAAAAATAAAACCTTCGCAACTGGTTTGCCCTTGTGATGTACATACCGAACGCACTGCCCGTGCATTAGGGCTTATCACTCGGAAGCAAACAGATTGGCTTACTGCTTTGGAACTCACCGAAAATCTAAGTACCTTTTGCCCCCAAGACCCTGTAAAATATGATTTCGCCCTTTTTGGATTAGGAGAGAGTAAAATTAACAATTTTTTTATACATCTAACTTGACTTTCTTTTCTATAAAGTTTTTCTTTGTAACGATTTTTAACTTAACTTCTTAATTTTTATGCTAAAACAAAGAAATTCAATGAGTTACCCCCCCCACTTGGGAAATTAAAGTGGATTACCGCAATAACTATTTTACTACACCTTGCGGCTTGTAAGGATAAAAAGTACCTTGAACCACAAAATTTTAGTTCTCAATTATTATCAGTACTACAAGAATGGTACTCTAAAAACCCTGCTACTTGGAAAAACTTTTCAAAAAGTAAAAGTGCCAGAATAAACGAGGCAGATACTTCTCTTTTTCATCCTCAATGGCAGCAAAGTTCTACTTTAGTAGATAATGAAGGAAATTATGTTTTTATTATTCCTGTTCATAGAGAGTTTTTAGTCGCTTATACCAACGACTATGATGTTATTCGCCGTCTGAGATTAGTTACTAATGAAAATGGTGAAATTATCCACGCTTCAATCGTAGAAGTTATATCTGAAAGAAACTCATTACAAACAATAGAAAAGAACCTTTTACGAAATCTCAATTATCTTGAAGTAAGCAACTTTTCTGGAGTCATTCTTGAATACGATATGAGCTATCAATTACAAAGAAGTCGTTTTTGGCTCAATGGTAATTTAGTAAAGCAAGGGATTGAAATCAGCTTTGAACAAGAAACAGATAGTAACTCCCAACGCAGTGGGGATTGTTTTCCTGTATATATGTATGTAAGAATACCTGGCGATTGCCCCAATACAGGACAACCTGGGCATACTGGACAAATGTGTCTTGTACAAGATACTTGGGTCAGAGTACTCGCAGGTTACGACTGCTTTCTTGATAGTGTAGCACCTACACCTGTAGATTTAGGTGGTGGAGGATCTAGCATAACTGATCCTTCCTATGGTTTTTTATCAGGTTGTTGTGGAAGTCTTGGAGGCGATACTGGCAGTAATATCGGTGGACCGAGAGGAAGCTATTACAATATAGACCCTAATTACCTACCACCAAATTTTGATGATCCCAATGGTATCTACAAAGCATACAAAAAAGCATTAAAAGATGACCTAGATGAAACAAAGTCCTTTATTCAAAATTTTGGTATTTCTACAATACCAGATTTACAAAAAATAGTGTCCTATAAACGAATAAGACAAGAAGCATTAGAAAAAGCAATAAATGACATTGCAATTATTGAAAAATCTACTCATCAGTATAAGTTTATTTCGTTGCCTCCTGAAAATGGGCGTCTAAGTGGTGAAATCTATTATGATGTGGCGAATAGCAAGATAGTTATTGCTTTTCCTCAAAGTACTAATGGTAAAAGTTACTTGGGTTTGAAAGCTCACGAAGTGCATCATGGTGCTCAATTTGAAACAGGCAAGCTATCTTTCAACAAAATTGCTGGAAAAGCAGGAGTACTCTATGATTTACAAGATGAAGTTGAATGCTATAGTATTCAATATACTTTACAAACTAATGAAGTAACATATGGAATGGTTGATATAGAGCTTAATCCTTCCCCAAGTTTTACAGTAAATACTTCTACTGTATTGGGATTGGGTATCTATAATACTTTGCCTGCTACACAAATTACAATTAACACAAACCCACAAGGAACAAATTTACAAAATGCAACTAATCCTACGGATATTTTTGTTAAACCTTAAAGCGAAGCTATTATGAAAAAGATATTATTATTAGCTTGTATTGTGTTTTTCTCTATACAAGCTCAAGCCCAAAATTCAGATTTGTGGTATAAAATTCAGGAAATTAGACAACGATACTTTCCTGAAACAATCAATGAAAATTTACATTCTAGAGCTGGTGGTTTTGGTACAGACCCCTACAAATCGTATGCCCCAAGCTACTTCAAATCACCAGTAGTTATTATTGACCATCAGTATGTAAGTTATCCGGGGTCAATAAATGCAGAGCAAGAAGCTCTTGCTAAAATAAATACTTATCAATTAAGTCAAATTGCAGGAATAAATTATATTACTAAATCAGAAATGCCTAATTCAGCATTTTTTAGGTCTGATGATACAGCTAATGGAGTTATAGCCATTTATACTCATGAGTTTACAGCAGCTAATCCTTGGGTTAGGAATACCTTCAAAATCTCTTTTGAAAACGGACAAATAGGTGATAGAAAGAACAAGTCAGGAAAATAAGAAAACAAAAACTCCACCTTCAAAAGTGGAGTTTTTATTTGCCTTTGAGTTGAAAACCCACCAAGATTTTTACTCATAATCTTTCCTTTTTCGCTCAAAATTTTTAACTTTATTGCCACAAAAATTGAGTTTTTATGAAAAAACTATACTGCTTTTGGTGGCTTTTTTTGATTACAGGTGCTGTTTTTGCCCAAAAAAAATCCTTAAAGCAAGCCGAATATCATTTTAGCTATCAAGAATACAGCCTTGCTATTCCCTATTACGAAGCGTATATCAACGAAGAAGCAAAACTTGAAAAAATTGTAGATGCCAGCTACAAATTAGGCATTTGTTATCTGCAAACTGCCCACAAAGGGAAAGCACTGCCTCATTTAGAATTTGTACATCAATACGCCCCCAAACATCATAAAAACCTCACTTATTATCTTGCCCAAGCCTATCATTTCTTGCACAATTGGGATAAAGCCGAAAAGTTCTACCAAATAGCAATGAATGAAAGCGAATTTGCCAAAGATATTCCCAAGCATTTGGAGGAATGCAAATATGGTAGAGAATATACAAAAAATCCTTCAAGGGTAGTTATTGAAAACTTAGGCGATATACTCAATTCGCCTTATCCCGAATATGTACCTGTTATTTCCGAAGACGAAAAAGTGATGCTTTTTACCGCCCGCCGACCCAATACCACAGGCGGCGGCAAAGACTACGACCAAGAATATTTTGAAGATATTTACATTTCCGAACACATCAACGGCAAATGGACAGAGCCTAAAAACCTGCCTCGCCCTATCAATGGCAACTCTCACGATGCCTGTATAGCCCTTTCCCCTGACGGCACAAAACTTTTTGTCTATAAAACAGGCTCGGGCAAAGAAAAAATGGGAGATATTTACATTTCCGAAAAAAAATCAGATGGCTCTTGGACTGAACCCAAATCTATGGGCAATAAAATCAATACCAAATACCGAGAGCCTTCTATTTCTATCACCCACGACGGCAATACGGTGTATTTTTCCAGCGATAGACCCGGGGGCTTTGGAGGGCTGGATATCTACAAATCTACCAAAAACGAAAAAGGCGAATGGGGCGAACCTATCAATTTAGGACCTACTATCAATACCCCTTACGACGAAGATGCCCCTTTTATTCACAACGAAAGCACTCTTTATTTCAGTTCGCAAGGGCATAGCTCTATGGGCGGGTACGATATTTTTGTAAGCGAGCTAAAAGACGGAAAATGGACAACACCGCTCAATATGGGCTTCCCTATCAATACGGCAGATGATGATATTTATTTTGTAGTTTCGGCAGATAATAAAAGAGGCTATTTTTCATCGGGCAGAGCTGGTGGCTTGGGCGATAAAGATTTGTATGTTACCTATTTGCCTGAAAGAAAACTAGAATACGTGAAAGTAGATAAAAATACTCAAATCCCCGATAAGCAAGTCGCTATCAATATCCCAACACCTCAAACCCCTACCCAAGAGGAGAAAAAATTTATTACTATTCTAAAAGGCACTATTCGTGATGCCAAAACCAAAGAAAGACTTTCCGCCGCTATAACGCTTTACGATTTGAGGGATAATCATTTGGAGGAAGAAATGACTTCGGAAGAAGGTACTGGGAAATACGAAACGCTTATTTCTGCCGATAAACGCTTCTTGATAAGTGTAGATAAAGAAGGCTATATGTTTCATTCAGAGGAGTTTATTGTACCACCCCAACCCAAAGATAAAAACCAAGAAATTATCGTAGATATTGACCTTGTACGTATTGAAAAAGGTGCAAAAATCAGACTTAAAGTCTTTTATGACTTTGATAAAGATTTTCTCAGGCAAGAATCTATCGTAGAACTGGAAAAATTGGCGGCATTTCTGCAACGTTACCCCAAGGTAAAGGTAGAAATTTCAGGTCATACCGATGCCATTGGTACAGAAGCCAAAAATCAAGGTCTTTCGGAACGTAGAGCTCAATCAGTGGTGCGTTATCTGATTGAAAAAGGCATAGACGGCAAGCGTCTGGTAGCCAAAGGTTATGGCGAGTTACGTCCTATTGCCCCCAACGATACCGACGAAGGCAGACAGCTCAACCGCCGTACTGAGTGCGAAATTATTAGTGTGAATTAGTGTGTCCGTTCAATGGTAAATTGCAAAAGTTTTTGTAAGGCTATGCTATACTCATTTTGAGGCAAAAAGCTATTCATCAGTGTAATAGCTTCTTGATAGTATTTCTGCATTTTTTCTTGGGCGTATTCAATGCCTCCTTTGCGTTTTACGAAATCTACTACTTTTTGGACGGTGCTATTTTTATGGCTTGCGTTTTTGATAAGAAAAATAATTTCTCGTTTTTCAAGCCAAGAGGCTTGTGAAAGGGCATAAATCAGGGGTAAGGTCATTTTTTTCTCTTTGATGTCAATACCCACAGGCTTTCCAATTTCCGCATCGCCGTAGTCAAACAAATCATCTTTGATTTGAAAGGCGATACCAACTTTTTCGCCAAAAATTTTTGCTTTTTCTTGCATTTCAGGGCTAACCCCTGCCGAACAAGCCCCCACAGCACAACAAGAAGCTATCAGGGAAGCGGTTTTCTGACGAATAACCTCAAAATAAATCTCTTCGGTAATATCTAATTTGCGAGCTTTGGCAATTTGTAGAAGTTCTCCTTCGCTCATTTCGCGTACCGCAGTAGAAACAATTTGTAGCAAATCAAAATCTTGATTATCCACAGATAGCAGTAACCCCCTTGAAAGCAGATAATCGCCCACGAGTACAGCAATTTTATTTTTCCAAAGAGCATTGATAGAAAAAAAGCCTCTCCGATACATAGAATCATCAACTACGTCATCGTGTACAAGGGTAGCCGTGTGCAAGAGTTCAATGAGAGAGGCTCCCCGATAGGTTTTCTCGTTAATTGCTCCACAAGCCCCTGCGATGAGAAAAACAAACATCGGACGTATCTGCTTGCCCTTGCGTTTTACGATATAATGCGTGATAGCATCAAGCAAAAACACTTTGCTTTGCATAAAGGAACGAAACTTTTGCTCAAAGAGCTTCATTTCGTTTTGTATAGGGGCTTGTATTTCTTCTATGCGAATAGGCATTACAAATGCTAAAGGAAAAAACTATATCAAGATTGAGTGATTTTCAAGATTTACAAGATTTTTTGATTTCAGGAATTCAAAAAACGAGCCTATTTTATTGAGTAAAAACTCGCTTATACAGGCAAATTTTACCTAAAATACCTAAAATCGTGCTTGTTGGGCAGTTGCAAAAGAAACTCATACATTAACTTGATGATATTTTCTACATCATCTTTATGTACGGTTTCTACGGTAGTGTGCATATATTTGAGTGGCAAAGAAATAAGAGCCGAAGGCACACCACTATTAGAATAAGCAAAAGAATCGGTATCTGTACCCGTAGAACGAGATACTGCCGCCCTCTGATAAGGTATATTCTTTTTCTGGGCAACTTCAAAAAGCATTTTCAGTACATTCACCTGTACGGCAGGACCAAACGTAAGCACTGGACCCTTTCCTGCTGTAAAATCGCCATCTACGATTTTGTTGTAAAGAGGAGCTTGCGTGTCGTGGCAAACATCTGTGATAATTGCTACATTTGGCTTGATAGCGTGAGCCACCATTTCGGCACCTCGCAAACCGATTTCCTCCTGCACACAATTAGCAATATACAAGCCAAAGGGCAGTTTCTTTTTATTTTCTGAAAGCAAGCGAGCTACTTGGGCTATCATATACCCGCCAATTCGGTTATCTATGCCCCTACCTACGTAGTAGCGGTCGTTGAGTTCAAAGAGTTCGTCTGCAAATGTAATCACAGAACCTACATTTACTCCCTTATCCAATACCTCTTGCTTGGAAGAGCAACCAATATCAATGTAGATATTTTTCATATCGGGCATAGGGTCGCGGTCTTTTTCGTGGCGAACGTGAATGGCGGGCCAGCCAAAAATACCCTTCACAATGCCTTTATCGCCGTGTATATTTACACGCATAGAAGGAGCTATCACGGGGTCAGAGCCTCCGTTACGTCTTACATAAATGTAGCCGTTGTCTGTAATATAATTGACAAACCAAGAAATTTCGTCAGAATGAGCTTCTATCACTACTTTGTACTCTGCTTGGGGGTTGATGATACCCACTACACTGCCATAGGCATCAATGTAATAATCATCAATAAAAGGCTTTACATATTCCAGCCAAATCTGCTGACCGCTCACTTCAAAACCAGTAGGCGAAGCATTGTTGAGATATTTGTATAAAAACTCTTTGGGCGAGAGTTGCTCTGATAAATTTGTTTTTTTCTTTGCCATAATTCAGATGATTTTATGTTCCAATGTTGTTTCAAAACTTTCTGATTTCCAAACTATTTTTGTAATTATTTATGTTCAAAAAGTTTGTTGTTTGAGGTTCAAGCCTTTAAGGGCTTTATCTCTCATTTTTTCTTTCAGACATCTATTTTCTAAAATCCTGTTTCTTGTATCTTGTTTCCTGTATCCTTATTGCAAACTATACCTAAACAATTACCTACTTTTTCCCTTTCCCTTTGTTGTTCTTTTTTTGCTCAATGCTTTTCTTTTTAGCTTCCAAACGCTCTTGTTGGGCTTTCAGGGCATTTTCTAATCTTTCCTGAAAACCACTTTTCTTTTTATCTTTGTTTTTAAGCCTATTGGCTTCCAAAATTGCCTTGATTTTATCCTCATTCACCAATTTTTTGATACCAATTTGTTGCAAAACAGAAAGTAAGTTAGTTACCAAGTAGTAATAGCTCAAACCTGCGGGGTAAGAGTTTAGCATAAACATAAACACAAGGGGCATAATATAGCCTGCCATTTTCATTGGTCCTTCTACTGATGAAGTTTGGTTGGCAAAGTAGGTATACAAAATAGTGGAAGCTGTCATCAGAATAGTAAAAAGACTAACGTGATTGCCATAAAAAGGAATATGAAAGGGCAGGGTAAGAATAGAATCGTAAGTGGAAAGGTCTTCTGCCCACAG
>NZ_JBRCWE010000054.1:0-5363 GCF_053497555.1 Raineya sp.
CCTTTATGGTCATTTTTATCCGAAGAATTATCAAAAAAAATAAATCCTAAACAACCTCAGACTTTACAAAGTAAAAACTGAAAAGAAAACAATCAAACTTATGAGGCATTTTTTTCCAAAATTTTCAGTAAAACTGCAAAATCTTTCGGATAGGGGGCTTGTCCGTAAATCAATTCACCTTTCAAACCTTCAAATTGTAAAGCAAAAGCGTGTAAGGCAACTCTTTGCATTATAGGTTGCTCCTCTTTATCTTGAGCTAACTTAAACTTTCTTTTCAATTGCGAAAGAAACACCCAACTGCCTCCATACATTTCATCGGCTATGATAGGAGCTTTCAGGGCTTTGAGATGAATACGAATTTGGTGCATACGCCCTGTGTGGGGGCGAGCTTCTATGAGCGTAAAATTACCAATATGCCTTAAAGTCTGAAAGGTTGTATGAGCTTTCTGCCCTTCTTGGAAATCAATGGTTACCATACCTTTTTTGGAAAGTTTGAGAATAGGAAAAGTTGCCTCTGTTTGTTCAAAATGATGCACGCCTTCGGAAACAGCGTGATAAATTTTGGTAACTTTTCGGCGTTCGAAAGCAATAGAAAGATGGCGATAAGCTTCGGGGTGCTTGGCAATAGCCAGTATGCCCGAAGTCTCTTTATCCAAACGGTGGCAAAGTTGATAGTCGGGATTGTGTTTGCGTAAAAGAGCAATAATACTGGTATGCTTGCGGTCTTGGGTGCGTTCATCAAGCGTAGCCATTAGCGGCGGCTTATTGAGCAGGATATAATCTTCGTTTTCAAATAGTATTAAATCTTCAAAATTTATTTTGGACATAGAACTTGTCTGAATATTTTGAACGTAAGTTTATTGTTAGGTTTATGGGTTCAAAGGTTTGAGCGTTTTAAGTTCAAGGGTTTAAGGGTTCAAAGGTTTAAGGGTTTGAGGGTTCAAAAAAACACAAACTTCAAACCTCAAACTTCAGACTTTTCAACCTTTTGAGCCTTCAATCTTTTCTGCTTGCCATAAAGAGTTTTTGCTTTTCTTCTTTGGTGAGGCTATCATAGCCTTTGGCAGAAATTTTATCTAAAATAGCATCTATTTCTTCTTGGGTAGGTACATAATCAGTATTTTGAGAGCTATCGGCTTTTTTCTGTTCAGATTTGACATTGGTTTTAATGCGAACTTTCTCTTCTTTCACATAACGTACTTTCATTTTTGGCTTTCTGCGTACTCCAAAATTTCTAAAAAAGGCAAGTACCCAAGCAATAGGCTTGCTCCAATCGTTCCCTTTGCGAAGTTGCACAACAAACAAATAGCCCAGCAAAGCCCCTCCTAAATGGGCGGCATTTCCCCCTGTATTAGGGCTTGCCAAAAACAAAAATGAAACAATCACCATGAACCAAGCGATGTATTTGAGCCTCACGGGGAAAATACCAAAAAGCAACACCATAGCATTAGGGGCAATTGTTGCGGCGGCAACCATTACGGCATACACACCTCCCGAAGCTCCCAAAAGATGTACCATCTGCCGAGCGGCAAACAAACGAGGTACAGCATTATAGATTATCAGGAAAAACAAAGCTCCCATAAGTACCCCCCACACATAAATAGCTACTACTCGCTGACTACCAATGTAATCTTGTACCAAACGCCCCATCCAATAGAGCATCAGCATATTGAACAAGATATGTAAAATATCTGTGAAATCGTGCAAAAATCCATAGGAAAGAGCCGTCCAGGGGCGTGTAACAAACGTAAGCAAATCAGGGCTTAAAACTAGCCACTCCAAAGCACTTATTCTATCACTTCCCGCCAACCAGAAAATTACCCTCAAAAATCCTATCAGCAGAAAAGCAACCACATTGATAATAATGAGTTGTACCACCCCATTATTATCTCGCTTGAAAGCATTGCGAAAATCTGCAAAAATATCGGTCATTTCAGTATCTTTTAGGAATTTTCCAAACAAGTTTTATCATAATAAATCCTAACAACATTCCTGCCAAATGAGCCAAATGCCCTACTCTATCGCCGGGTAAATTTTGCCACATATACGAAACTTCAAAAACCAAATACAAAAGTACCAAATACTTTGCTTTCAGAGGAATAGGCGGAAAAAGTAATTGCAAAACCAAATTAGGAAATATCAAGGCAAAGCTCGTAACCACCCCAAAAACTGCCCCCGAAGCCCCAATGGAAGGAATTATATCGCCATTGTAGTAATCTACACCCAAAGATAATGCACCTGCTCCAATTCCGCAAATCATATACAATAATAAAAAACGATTTGTTCCTAAAACTTGTTCCAAAACACTGCCAAAAAATACCAAACCCAGCATATTGCTAAAAATATGAAAAAAATTGGCGTGCATAAACATATGCGTAAGCAGTTGATATGGCATAAAATATGGTGTCTGAATATCCCACAAGGCAAAATTTTCTATGGCATACTCAAAATTCATTGACATCAGAATAAAAGCCACTATGTTCAAAATAAGTAATGTCCTGACCGTAGGTGTAAGTGTGTACATAAAAAATTGCTAAAAATTAGTTAGTTGAAGGAAAATACGAATATTGCTTCTTTTACTTTCTGCTTTCCAACACTTCAAAGATATGAGAGTTTGCTTTTCAAATATGTTCTGCTCTGTAAAACAGCGTTGAACATTTCTGCGGTTGTAATATTTCTTGGGCTACTGCCTGAACTTTTTGTGTCGTAATGTTGAAAATATCTTGTTCATAGCGATTGTACTTTTCAGCATCTTGGAGCATTTCAAAAAAGCACAAGTTCATAGCAATATCCAATTCTTCCATTTTGGCAAAAAGATGCGTAGAAACTGCCTTATTCTGTACCTTACGCAACTCTCTTTCGCTTACGCCCTTTTCTATAAGCTCGAAAATTTCATTTTCTACGGCTTGGTTGGCTTCTTGCAGAGAAATATTAGGGTTCAACATTCCTTGAACTACAAGCAAGCCTTCATCAACAGAGTTAGTAATATAAGCCGAAATATCTGTAAAAATCTGTTTTTTCCTCACCAAGTTTTCAAAAAGCCTTGATGATTTGCCACGCCCCAAAACATCGCTTATCAAGTCAGCGGTTTCAAAGTCGGGGTGCAAGCGAGCAGGCATTTTATAGGCTTTGTACAAGGCATTCAAAGGTACAGGAGCCGAAACTTCTAACCAACGAGCCTCTGTTTGCATAGGTTCGGTAGGTAAATTTCTGTGATAGGGCTTTCCTGCTTCAATAGGCTCAAACCATTTGCGAGCCAAACGCTCAACTTCTGCTACCGAAACATTACCCGCAACACACAAAATGGCATTATTAGGGCGATAAAAACGAAAGAAAAAGTCTTTCACATCTTGCATTGTAGCCTGCTCTATGTGGCTGATGTCTTTGCCAATTGTAGCCCATCGGTAGGGGTGTTTCTCGTATGCCAAAGGACGCAGTTTTAGCCATACATCACCATAAGGCTGATTGAGATAGCGTTGCTTAAATTCCTCAATCACTACATTTCTCTGCACTTCCAGAACTTTTTCATCAAAAGAGAGCGATAACATTCTATCGGATTCCAGCCAAAAAGCCGTTTCCAAATTGCTTGCGGGCAAGGTGATGTAATAGTTAGTTATATCATTAGAGGTAAAAGCATTACATTCGCCGCCTACTCTTTGCAAATGCTCATCAAAATTGGGTATATGCTTTGAGCCACCAAACATCAAATGCTCAAAAAGATGTGCAAAGCCTGTTTTCGTTTCGTTTTCATCTTTTGCTCCTACATTATAAAGCAAATTAAACGCCGCAATGCCTACATTTTTATTTTGATGAACTAAAACCCTTAATCCATTGGATAGTGTAAATTTCTCGTATTGTATCATAGTGTCGTGTTGAAGTTTTTTACTTGCATAAATACCTAAAATCCGGCATCTTGCTTCTTGATGCCTATTTCCATAAATGTCTAAACAAAGTGTATATCCTTTACCATTTCGTAATTGAATTTTTCGTTGATAAGATTACGAATTTTGCTTTTGTGCATCATCAATTCCTGACGCAGTACAGAGGAAACAATCTTTATGTGCAGAATGTTATTTTTGAGATAAATATTTTGAGTTTGCTCCGCAATAGGTTTCCCCATTACACTTTGCCAAATATCTTTGATGTTGAGTTCATCAAAACGAACTTTCTGAGGAAACTGACTAACAACTCCCTCTAAAATTTCTTTGAGCAAATGTGGCTGAGCGTTTCTTTTCTGAGATGGCATAAATGTTGGGTTTGAGGTTTGAAATTTAAGGTTTGAAGTTTAGGGTTTGAGGTTTAAGGTTTTTGCTGTTGAATTTTGCACTTTTTAAGCCTAAAAATATCGTGATTATTTACGTTCAAAAGTTTAAAAGTTCAAGAGTTTGAGAAAAAGTTTTCTTCATTTTTCTATACTACAAATAAGACCTAAACAATTACAAAATAGCCTATATTCAAAATATTTAACCAAACTCCTTGTTTTATCTCCTATCTCCTTAATTTTAGCTTCAAATTTACGAAAAATCACGGCACGGATACTTAAAATTTTGAAAAAAATGATGTTTGAACAGAAAAAAACTGATTTTCAAAACCAAAGTCATACCTCTTTCGTTTGTATTGAAAAAAGATTATGCTTTCTAAAATTTTTTCTTGGGCTTTTATAGGAATATTCTTGTTTTCTTTACCAACTTGCGGACAAAAAAAGTCTGCTAAATCTAATAGCAATATGGAAATATCTCAGAATGCGAAATTGGAAGTTGCCACGCTGGGAGCGGGCTGTTTTTGGTGTGTTGAAGCTGTTTTTCAGCGAATAAAAGGCGTTGTAAAAGTGGAATCGGGTTATTCAGGGGGTAAAACTGAAAATCCTACTTACAAAGCTGTTTGTGAAGGTATTACAGGGCACGCCGAAGTCTGCCAAATCACTTTTGATAAAAACCAAATCAGTTTTACTGAAATTTTAGAAGTTTTCTTCGGCACTCACGACCCCACCACCCTCAACCGACAAGGTAACGATGTAGGCACTCAGTACCGCTCGGCTATTTTTTATCACAATGAAGAGCAACGAAAAACTGCTGAAAAAGTTATTCAAACACTTACAGCGGAAAAGGTTTTTGAAAAACCTATTGTAACCGAAGTTACACCATTCACCAAGTTTTACAAAGCAGAAGATTACCACCAAAACTATTACAACAACAATCCTACGCAGGGCTATTGTTATTTTGTTATCCGCCCCAAAATTGAAAAATTGCAAAAGGTATTCAAAGAAAAGCTGAAGTAGCTAAATGTGTCTGTATCAGGATTTACAGGATTGAAGAATTTACAAGATAAAAGTGGGAAAAATAATCCTGCTAATCCTAAAATCC
>NZ_JBRCWE010000055.1:0-11394 GCF_053497555.1 Raineya sp.
AATTTCTATTGTTACACTTTGATTTTTCTCTAAACAGACTTTTTAAGGGACGACTAAATAAGCGGTAAATTCGTTTAGCGAACTTATCGCTTATTTCTAATGATTTAGTCAATCATTTCAAAACCTGTGTAAGCGTGCAAAACTTTTGGGATACGGATACCTTGCGAGGTTTGGTTGTTTTCCAACATTGCCGCTACAATTCTTGGTAAAGCCAAAGCACTACCATTGAGCGTATGCAAGAGGTGAGTTTTTTTGTTTTCATCTCTAAAACGCAATTTGAGTCTATTCGCCTGATAGCTTTCAAAATTGCTCACCGAACTTACTTCTAACCATCTTTTTTGTGCCGCCGAATACACTTCCATATCATAAGTAAGAGCCGAAGTAAAACTCATATCCCCACCGCAGAGCTTTACCACTCGGTAAGGCAATTCTAATTTTTCTAAAAGCCCCTGTACGTACTCACGCATTTCTTCCAAAGCCTGATACGATTTTTCGGGGTGTTGGATTTGTACAATTTCCACCTTATCAAACTGATGCAGGCGATTCAGCCCTCTTACATCTGCCCCCCAACTGCCCGCCTCACGCCGAAAGCAAGGTGTATACCCTACATTCTTGATAGGCAAGTCTTTGATTTCTACAATTACATCTCGGTAAATATTGGTAATAGGCACTTCGGCAGTAGGAATAAGATACAATTCATCGGCATTAACGAAATACATTTGTCCGTCTTTATCAGGCAGTTGCCCTGTGCCAAAGCCCGAGTCTTTATTCACCAAAATAGGCGGTTGCACTTCGTAATAACCTGCTTTTTCAGCCTCATCAAGGAAGAAGTTTATCAAGGCACGTTGCAGTTTTGCCCCTTTACCTTTGTAAAATGGAAATCCTGCCCCTGTAACTTTATTCCCCAGCTCAAAATCAATGATGTTGTGCTTAACGATAAGTTCCCAATGAGGCAAAGCGTTTTCAGGCAAGGTGGGTATTTCGCCGTGCTGATGTACCACTACATTTTGCTCTGCTGTTTTCCCTTCGGGAACCTGCTCGCTGGGTACATTGGGAATAGTTACCAAAAGTTCGTGGAGTTTGTTTTCCAGTTCAGAGGCTTTTTCTACGAGTTTTTTGGCTTCATCGGCAAGATTTTTCGCCTGAATTTTAGTATGCTCGGCTTCTTCTTTCTTGCCTTCCTTCATCAGGATACCAATCTGTTTGGAAAGACGATTGGATTCTGCCAAAGTATCATCTTGTTCCTTTTGGGCTTGTCTTCTTTGTGCGTCAATTTCAAGCACTTGCTTTATGATATTTTCCGCGTTGGCAAAATGCTTTTTTTGTAATCCTTGAATAATTTTTTCAGGGTTCTCACGAATAGCTGAAATCTGCAACATAAGCAAAAATTTTAGTTGCAAAGCTAAAAAAAATCTACGAAAGCAATATTTTTTCTCCAAAATCTTTATTTTTGTAAGGTTCAAAAATGAAAGTTTGAAAGTTTTTTAGCTTTGAACCGCTCAAACTTTTGAACTTCCAAAACTTTGAGCCTGTATAAGCAAAATATTTTAGACAGCCTATAAAAAAATAATTAGCAAGAAACACATACACTTATGAGTTTTCGCAGTCAGTTCACTATTTTACTTCTAATTCTTTTTGTACTTGTAGGCGGCGATGTAGTATATGTAGCCCTTTACAATGAAATCAATTTATTTTTTGAAATCTCTTTGCTTATTGCCACACTCATTGTGATAGGTCTATTGGCGTATATTGTTGAACAGAAGGTTTTTGGGACTTTTAATGATATGCGTTTAATTTCTGAACAGCTATTAGCAGGAGAAGTTTTAAGTAGCGAAGATATTGAAAAAGCAATTCCCGAACAAAAACCCACTTTGCAAACTTTACAGAGGCTATCCTTAGAAATTCAGGAAGCCTTGCAATTTATCCGAAAAATTGGTGAAAAAGACTTTTCAATGCAACTGGAATATCTGAACCCGCAAGAAGGTTTGGGCAAATCGCTGATTGAAATGCGTGAGCAATTGCAGCAAATTTCAGAAGAAGAAACCAACCGAAACTGGACGGTTACGGGTATTACAAAATTTTCAGACCTATTACGCGATAACCAAAATGCCGAATTGAGTGAGATTGGGTATTTATTCATTCGGGATTTGGTAAATCACGTAGGAGCTAATCAGGGGGCAGTGTATATCATCAATAATGAAGCCAAGCCTCGTCCTGTGGTTGAGTGTGTTGCCGCCTATGCCTATTCTCGTAGAAAGTTTTTGCAAAAAACCTTTGAAATGCAAGAAGGATTGGTAGGTAGGTGTATTATGGACAACGAAGTTATTTACATTGACGATATTCCTGAAAATTACATTCAAATCACTTCGGGTTTGGGTGAAGCCTTGCCACGTTCTATTATTCTTGCCCCTATACGCGTCAATGAAATCACTTATGGGGTTGTAGAACTTGCCGCTATGAAAAAATTTGCTAAACACGAGATTGATTTTGTCAAAGAAGTAAGTGAAGACTTGGGTAGTACCGTAGCCAACGCTCAAATCAATAAACAAACTCGTGAACTTTCCGCAAAAGCCAATGAAATTCGTCAGGAACTTGAAAAAAAGGAAAAGATGCTACAAGAGTTCCAAAACAAACTAAAAGTTTTGGAAACCGACCTTCGTACCAAAAATGCCGAAATCAATGCACTGAAAAAATCTTTGAATACGTAAAAACTATTTTTTATGCCCTACAACAAAAACTACTTCGCCAATTCCTCTGTTGTTGAGTACGAAGGAGAAACCAATGATAAAGGAGAAAAAATCGGAAAATGGGTGTATTACTACCCCAACGGAAACATCAAGTCATCAGGGCATTACGATAGCGACCTCGCCGAAGGAGAATGGACTTTTTACAGCGAAAATGGCATTATTCAATCCAAAGGAGGATTTGAAAAAGGGCAATGGCACGGACCTTGGCAATGGTATGATGAAAAAGGCAATTTACGAGAAAAAGGAAGCTATCGGAACAATCTTTTGCACGGACATCATACTTGGTTTGTAAATGGCAAGATTACCACCGAAGGCGAATACCGAGAAGGAAAAAAAGCAGGTGTGTGGAAATGGTACAACAACGAGGGTATTTTGGTGAGAAAAGATGAATACCTCAACGACCAAATCCACGGAACATCAGAAATTTTTAACGATGATGGTTCGCCCAAAGAAATTGCCCACTACTATCATAACCTCAAACACGGCGAGTTTATCACCTTTCAGAAAGGTAAAAAGAAAGTACAAAAATACGAAATGGGCTTACTACTCCTTAGCGATGATAAAATGCAAAAAATTGCCGAACAGCTCAACACTCAAAAAGATTATTACAAAAAAACAGATGTGCTTATCAAAAAATTTGGCTACGAAGGTATTACGCCTGCTTTGTGGTATTTTGTAACCAAGGGCTATCTGGATATAAACAAGCACATAGACCTTTTGTACGAGCTAACCTCCTACAATGCAGAAACATTTTTTACCCCCCAAAATGTTATTAAAATTTTACAGCAAATCAACCTTGCAGAGCATAAAAACTCCTATACAGGCATTACGCCCTATTGGAACACTCATTTGGATAAAATGACTTTCTGGGCTTACCAGAATAACCCTCGTGCTTTTGATGATAGTTTTTCAACCTTTACCCATCAGGCTCAAAAAGGCTTTTGCACTTTGCTTGCACGGGCAGGAAAAGCTATTCCCGAAAATCTCAAAAAAGAAATTTTACAAGACATTGCTACCCAAGTAGCCAATTTTGGAACGCTCGGCAACACAAAAATTGGTGAAAAACAAGAGTTTCTCTATACCCTCACAGAAGGCAAAATAGATGAAATAAATATCCTAAATATAGAGGGTACTTTCAATAAGAGTTTTTACGAATTTCTTGAAAACTTTGGCTCTTATTCAGATTGGCAAAATACTTTACTTTCTGCCGCTTTGAGCCCCAAAAGTGCTAATATTCACCCCAATAGGTGTAAAGACGCCTTCCAAATTGCTAGTGTAGAGCAGTTTTGTGCTTTAATCAAGAAAATGCACTATTCGGGTTACCATACACTTTATCATTTATTCAACTGGCGTGGGTTTGGCATTGATGAGCTTGAACACTGTGCCAAAATTCTTGACGAAGGTTGGCAAAAAGGATACAGAGCCGAAATTGCCTTGGTAGTGGCTATTCTGCAACACCAAGAACAAAAAAAAGCCGTTCCCAAATGGTATGACGAATGGCTCAATTTGGATAGCTTCTATTGGGGAGAAAGCAATGGAACTATGTTTGAAGGCTTGGATTTCACCAAAAAGGCTCTTGAATATCTTGGGAAAGAGCGAAGTTCAGGAATAATTCTCAAAAAACTTGGAAATCAGTATGGTTGGGAAAAAAGTTTTGCTTTTATCAACCTTCTGGATAAAAAAGAGCAAGACGAACTGATTAGCAAACTTAGTAATATTCAAGAAAGCAACTTGTATAGCATACGTAACTTTATACAAGCCATAAGTCAGCTACATTTAGAGTATTTGGAAAGCAAACTCAAAGATTTTGCTAGCAATTCCATACCTTATCAAATTTTACAAACGAGTATTTTAGCTCATTTGGCAAACTTTGCCAAAAATCAAATCCAGTGGAGTGAAAGCTATGACACCTATCTTGATATACACCTATGGCAACCGCAATATCAAGACGATTTTGCTCATTATCTCCTTCCCTACTACAAAAAAATACTTTCTTTTTTGCCCTCGCAACGAATAGAAAAGATACTATTGCCCCAAATTGATCTACAAAAAAACACTTGGGGACGGATTTTTAGTTTGTTCAATGAAAATACGCCTCAAAGCCTTCTGCAAAAAGCCGCAGAATCGCTTGCCAAAGCCTCTGCCTCTCAAATTTCTAAAATCCGAAATTTCGTTTATTACTTCTTATTAGATTTCCGAGAGAGCGGTACAGCCTCCTATTTTGTAAAAATAGCTCTACAAAATAATGCTAAAGGCGAAATATTGCAAACCTTCCAAGAAGGATTAGGTACATACAAGTATGAAGAAATTTTGAAGCAATCGGGAAAGCAAGCCTCTACCCCTGCTACCAAATCAGAAACTATCAAGCAACTTATCGACGAATACTTTGCCGAAAAACCTGATGCCCCTACAACTCACATTTATTATTTAGAACCCCTTTACGACCAAAAACCAGACAACCATTCGCTCAATTATATTGGCGGGCAGGCTCCTATCAAAAAGGAGTTAATACCCACTTTTGAAAACAAAAAAATGCAACATATTTTTACGCTTGATGTACGTACTATGCCTTTGCTTGCACAGCGTATTCCTGAAAATACCATAGCCTTGTCTTTTTTTGTCTATAATCCCGATTACAATGAGGCTTATGAGCCTTTTAATGAACAAACCGCCATTTTATTCTTGAAAGAAGGGGATATTCAGAGAAGTAAGTCTTTGGCAGATTCTTACACTTTCCAAATTACAGCACTCAAAGTACCAACAGAAATTTTTGATTATGAGTGTAGTGATGAAGGCAGAGAAATTCGCAAAAAGGTTTATCAAGCCCCTTGTTACGTATTGGGCGAGCCAATATGGCTCCAAGATGAGCAACATCAAGGTAACTTCCTATTGCAATTTGATGAGAGTTTTGGGAACGTAAATCTTGGAGATAGTGGGCTAATGTATGTTTTTGAAGACACCGCCTTCTGGCAATGTTATTAGACTTGTGCTTTCAGTTTTTTTTACTACTTTTGCCTGATTTTTTATTGAAAAAATAAAAAGTGTATAATGGAAGTTCTCACGCAATCTGCCCCGATTTCTTTTGAAGATACTGCTACCGCTTTTGAAGCCCAAAGCAATAGACAACTTACTAAAACTTATTGGCTTTTTTGGGCAATGAACAGCAATTTTTTAGTTAAATACGGCACTTCTTTTCTGAAATTTGCCTTCAAGTATCATCTGCCTTTTGTAAAAAGTGTTGTTCGCCATACTATTTTTGAGCATTTTTGCGGGGGCGAAACTATTGAAGAATGTGAAAAAACCATTCAAGAACTTGCCAAATACCACATTGGGGCTATTTTGGATTACTCGGTAGAAGGCGAAAAAAACGAAAAAAGTTTTGATGCCACCTGCGAGGAAATTTTACATACCATAGAAAAAGCCGACCACAATCCCAATATTCCCTTTTCGGTGTTCAAGGTTACGGGAATAGCTCGTTTTGGTCTTTTAGAAAAAATTCAAGCGGGTCAGGCTCTTTCAGAACCTGAAAAAGCAGAATGGGAACGCGTACAAAAGCGTTTTGATAGCATCTGCCGAAAGGCTTATGAACTTGATGTCAATTTACTTGTAGATGGCGAAGAAACTTGGATTCAAGATGTAATTGATAAGCTCACTTACGAGGCTATGGAAAAATATAACCGCCAGCGAGCTGTCATTTACAACACTTATCAGCTTTATCGCTGGGATATGCTAAATAACCTAAAAAAAGCCTTTGCTGATGCAGAAAATAAAGGTTATTTTTTAGGTGCAAAATTGGTGCGTGGGGCTTATATGGAAAAAGAAGCCGAGCGTGCCGAAAAATTGGGCTATAAAAACCCTATTCAGCCAAGCAAAGAAAGTTGCGATAAAGATTTCAATGACGCCACTCGTTTTTGTGTGGAAAATTTAGACAAAATCGCTCTTTGTTTGGGTACGCACAACGAGTACAGCAATCTTTTGCTTACGCAACTAATGCAAGAAAAAGGCATTGCCAAAGACGATAAACGCATTTATTTTGCTCAACTCTTTGGTATGAGCGACCAAATCTCTTATGCTCTTGCCAAAGCGGGCTATAATGTAGTAAAGTACGTTCCTTACGGACCCGTAGAAGCCGTAATGCCTTATTTATTTCGCCGTGCCGCTGAAAACACCTCTATCGCAGGACAAAGCAGTCGCGAGTTTATGCTTGTGAAAAAAGAACGTGAAAGAAGAAAAAAACTCAAATAAATAAGGTCGGTAGTTGAAAAGTTTGAGGTTTGAAGTTTGAAGTTTAGAACTTCAAATTAAAGTTTTGTTCCGTGTATCTTGTTTCTAAATATACCAATCCAAATATGAAAAAATCTTTACAAGAACTTCAAAATATTGCAACGCAGGTTCGCCGAGATATTGTACGAATGGTACATTCGGCACAATCGGGACACCCAGGTGGCTCTTTGGGTTGCACCGATTTGCTCGTGGCTCTTTATTTTGAAGTAATGAATCACAAGCCACAGCCCTTTGATATGCAAGGAAAAAACCAAGATTTGTTTTTCCTTTCCAACGGACACATTTCGCCGCTATGGTATAGCGTGCTGGCTCGGAGTGGCTATTTTGAAACCACAGAATTAAAAACTTTTCGTAAAATCAACTCCCGCCTGCAAGGACACCCCGCTACCCACGAAGGTTTGCCCGGCATACGAGTAGCCTCTGGTTCTTTGGGACAAGGACTTTCGGTAGCTATCGGGGCGGCACAAGGAAAAAAACTCAATGGCGATACCAGCCTTGTGTATGTGCTTATGGGCGATGGCGAGCAACAAGAAGGACAAATCTGGGAAGCCGCTATGTATGCGGCTCATCATCAAGTAGATAACCTTATTGGCATTGTAGATTACAATGGTCAGCAGATTGATGGACCCGTAGAGCAAGTGATGTCTTTGAAAAATCTGCAAGCCAAATGGGAGGCTTTTGGCTGGAAAACCCTCACAATGAATGGCAACGATATGCAAGTCGTTTTAGAGGTTTTGGCAGAAGCTAAAAAACAAACAGGCAACAAACAACCTATTCTGATTTTAATGAAAACCGAAATGGGTTTTGGAGTAGATTTTATGATGAATTCGCACAAATGGCACGGCATTGCCCCTAACGACGAGGAACTGCAAAAAGCCCTTGCCCAATTACCAGAAACTATCGGCGATTATTAAGATAATCAAATGGCAAATTGAACATAAGCAACTGCTACAAGGTTATACTCACATCAACCATCAAATTTTTGCTTGTAAATGCTTCTTTCGCTACACATACGAAATTACGCACTCATTGAAAAATTAGATTTAGAGCCTCATAGGGCTTTCAATGTAATTACAGGCGAAACAGGAGCAGGAAAATCTATTATGCTGGGGGCTTTGGGCTTGCTTTTGGGTGGAAGAGTTGATAAAAAAGTATTACTCAACGAGAACGAAAAGTGTGTTATTGAAGCCCATTTTGATATTTCAGCCTATCATTTGCAAAATATTTTTGCTGAAAACGATTTAGACTACGAAAATACTGCTACCATTCGCCGAGAAATTTCATCTGCGGGCAAATCAAGAGCATTTATCAACGATACTCCTGTAAATTTAGAAACACTTTCGCAAATTACTTCCCAACTCATTGATATTCACTCCCAGCACGACAATTTACTACTTTCTGCCGAAAGCTATCAACGCAATATCATTGATATTTTCGCCGAAAATCTCCCACTTTTAGCCGAATATCAAGCACTTTTTCAAGATTATTTGCAAAAAAACAAATTTTATCAAAGCCTACTTACCGAAAAAAATCAGGCACAAGCAGAGCTGGACTATCATAAATTTTTACTGGAAGAACTGCTCAAAGCCGCTCTGCAAGAAGATGAACAAGAAGAATTGGAGGCTGAATTTGGTATTTTGGAAAATGCCGAAGAAATTAAAACCAAACTTGCGGAAAGCCTTTACAAACTACAAGAAAGTGAAAGTTCGGTGCTATCCAGCCTAAAAGCTATTTGCAGAGATTTTGAAAAGATGAGCGAGTTTTCAAGTATTTATGAAGAACTTGCCGAAAGATTGGAAAATACGCTTACCGAACTCAAAGATATTACCCGCGAGGTAGAAAGGCTTTTTGAACGCACCGAATACAATCCTGAAAGACTCGCTTGGGTACAAAAACGCCTTGACGAAATTGAACGCTTGCAGAAGAAGCATCGCGTAAAATCAGTTCAAGAGCTATTGCAAATTCAGCAAGATTTGCAAAACAAAGTAGAAAGAGTGCTAAATTTTGATGAAATTTTGGAAAAAGCTGAAAAAGCAATGCAAATAGCTTTGCAAAAAGCAACCGAAAAAGCCCAATTGCTTTCTGAAAAACGCAAGGCGGTAGTTAGCTCATTAGAAAACGAGCTTCAAAAATTGCTTTCTGAGCTTGGTATGCCCAATGCTCGCCTGCAAATTCAAATTTTACCTGCAGAATTATATTCGGGGGGCGGAGATAAAGTTATTTTCTTATTCAGTGCCAACAAAGGCATTGCCCCACAAGAAATCAAAAATGTAGCTTCGGGAGGTGAATTTTCAAGGCTAATGCTGGCTATTAAGTACATTTTAGCGGGCAAAACTGCTATGCCTACACTTATTTTTGATGAAATTGATACAGGTATTTCAGGCGAAATAGCCCTCAAAATGGCACTGATGATGAAAGAAATGGCAAAAAATCATCAAATCATTACCATTACGCATTTGCATCAGATTGCCGCCAAAGCCGAAAAGCATTATTTTGTTTTCAAAGAAGATACCGAAGCTCGTACCATAAGCCGAATTAAAGAACTTTCTTACGAAGAGCGTTTGCAAGAAATTGCCCAAATGATTAGCGGCATAAAAAATTCTACTTCTGCCCTACAAAGTGCCAAAGAACTTTTAGGAAGTAAATAAAAAACTATTTGCGTTTGTTGAACGTTTTTTTTCATAGATTAAAGTAAAAAAAACTATGATAGTTGATTTTGAGCAATTACCTTCATCGGCTCGTATTTGGATTTATCAGGCAAGCCAAACTCTAAACCAAGAGCAAACTTCTGCTATGCAACAAGAATGGGAACAATTTTTACAGACTTGGAAAGCTCACGAGCAAGACCTGCAAGCGGCTGTAAAGTGTTTCTACAATCGTTTTTGGGTGGTTGGTGTTGATGAAAATTTCAATGCCGCTTCGGGTTGTTCTATTGATAAGCAAGTAAATTTTGTAAAATTTTTGGAGCAAAAGTATCAAATTTCTTTGCTTGACCGCTCTCAAATTGCTTTTTTGCACCAAGAACAAATTTTTACTATACCTTTCTACGAACTTGAAAAAGCCATACAGGCAGGTAAAATTACTCCCGAAATGCAGATTTTCAATAATAGCATTACGCAAAAGCAAGATTTAGAAAAAAATTGGCTTACCAGTGTGGAAAATAGTTGGCTAAAACGTTATTTTGTGGCAGTTTAGTTTTGTAATTCAAGAAAAAACAAAAATTATGCAGTTATATGTTATAGAGGCAGGTTATTTTAAGTTAGATGGTGGAGCAATGTTTGGTGTTGTACCCAAAACGATTTGGCACAAACTTGTTCCCGCCGACGAGAAAAACCTTTGTACTTGGGCAATGCGTTGCCTTCTGATACAGAATGGGAAAAGGCTTATTCTCGTGGATACGGGAATGGGCAATAAGCAAGATGAAAAGTTTTTCAGCTACTACGAACCCACAGGCGATACTCTTTTGAGTTCTATTGAAAAGGCAGGATTTAGTGCAGAAGATATAACTGATGTTTTGCTCACACACCTACATTTTGACCACGCAGGAGGAGCTATTAAGCGTGAAGGAGAAAAACTTGTGCCCACTTTTCCGAATGCTCGCTATTGGAGTGAAAAAACACATTGGGAACTGGCAACCCTGCGTCCTAATGCAAGGGAAAAGGCTTCTTTTTTGAAAGAAAACATTTTGCCTCTGCAAGAAAGTGGTCAGTTGAGTTTCATAGAAAATGAAAGCCCTTTTGAAGGTATTGAGATTTTGAAAGTTGATGGGCATACGGATAAAATGATACTACCGCTAATCCACTACAAGGACAGAAAAATTTTGTATTGTGCCGATTTAATACCTTCTTCGGCACATATTCCTGTGCCTTATGTGATGGGGTATGATGTTCGTCCTTTGCTCACAATGCAGGAAAAAGAGCAAATTTTACCAAAGGCACTGCAAGAAAATTGGATTTTATTCTTTGAACACGATGCCAAAGTACCTGCTTGCTCCCTTACCCAAACCGAAAGAGGTATCCGAATGGGAGAAATAATTGAAGTGGAAAAAATCTAAAAATCAGTATTTTGTAAAGTATTTTTACTTTTTTTTCAAAAAAATGTAAAAAATTTTTGCAGAATTATTTGGCGGTTACAAAAAATAGTTGCAACTTTGCACCACGTTTTGAGCGAAACACGCTCCGTTCGTCTAGGGGTTAGGACGCATCCCTTTCACGGATGAAACACGGGTTCGATTCCCGTACGGAGTACATTAACTTTATTTTGTTAGCCTTCAAGCCTATTGAAGGCTTTTTTATTTGTGTAAAAAGCCTTTCTTTCATAGTCTAATACAAATAAGTTCCTTACTATTAGTTTTGCAGTAAAA
>NZ_JBRCWE010000056.1:0-27401 GCF_053497555.1 Raineya sp.
TCTCATTCATCTTGACCAAGAAGTTGCCGCCAAAAAGGGAGTAAGCATTGAGAACGCAATGGAAACATTGCAAGCTCTTATTGGTAGCTATTATGCCTCTAATTTTATTCGTTTTGGGCAAATGTACAAAGTAATGATTCAGCTCAAACCACAATATCGCTCTAAACCCGAAGATATTTTACAACTTTATGTAAAAAATGATCAAGGCGAAATGGTTTCATTTGCTTCTTTTGTACGTTTGGAGCGTGTGTATGGGGCGGAGCAAATCACTCGTTACAATATGTATATTACGGCACTTATCAATGGCGAAGCCGCCGAAGGTTATAGCAGTGGTGATGCCATTCGTGCTGTTGAGGAGGTTGCCCGAGAGGTTCTGCCAAAAGGTTATGTTATTGAATGGTCAGGAATTACAAGAGAAGAGATTTTGGCGGGAAATCAAACGCTTTATATTTTTTTAATTTGTTTGCTTTTTGTGTATTTGATACTTTCGGCTCAGTACGAAAGTTTTGCCTTGCCGCTTGCCGTGTTATTTTCTTTACCTTTGGGAGTTTTTGGTTCTTATTTCTTTTTGAAAATTACAGGTTTGGAAAATAATATCTACGCACAAGTAGCCCTTGTAATGCTTGTAGGACTTTTGGGTAAAAATGCTATTTTGATTGTAGAGTTTGCCATTCAGCGGCAGAAAGAGGGAGTTTCTGCTCTAAAAGCCGCAGTAGAAGGGGCGGGCTCACGCTTGCGTCCTATCCTGATGACTTCACTTGCCTTCATTGCAGGTCTGATACCCTTGTGTTTGGCTTCGGGTGCAGGTGCCGCTGGCAATCAGTCCATTGGTATTGCTTCCGTAGGAGGTATGCTCATTGGTACAGTATTGGGAGTATTTGTGATACCCGGCTTATATGTAATAATGGCTGAATTAGGGAAAAAGAAAAAAACTGCCCAACAAAGCACTACAAACGAAAATCATACATCAGAAAATCAAGAAGTTTTGTCATTTTCCGAAAAAAACTAATCATTTCAAAAATGTCTATGAGCCTAAAAAAATACATTTTTTGGAGCATTTTGTTCTTATTTTTTTCTTGCCAACGTTATTTTGTTCCTATTCAAGAACCCCTAAAAGTAGAAATTCCAAAAAGTTTTGAGTTAGCTTCCCAAGACACAAATTCAGTAGCACTGCTCAAATGGCAAGATTTTTTTCAAGATGATGAACTAGAGAGCCTGATAGCCATTGCTTTGCAAAATAATAGAGATTTACAAATCGCTTTGCAACGCATTGAAAAAGCCAAAGCAGAGTATTTGTACAGCAAGGGAGTTCTTTTGCCTAACCTGCGTTTTCACGCATCGGCGGGAGCAGATAAATTCGGCGATTTTACAATGAATGGCGTAGGTAATTTTGACACTAATCTTTCAGGAAATATCAACGAAAACCAGCGTATTCCTACTCGCCCTACCCCCGATTTTTTCGTAGGTTTGCGAAGTACTTGGGAAATAGATATTTGGACAAAGTTACGCAGTAGCAAAAAGGCTCAACAAGCTCGCATTTTAGCTTCGCAAGAATATAAAAATCTGATAGTTACGGAACTCATAGCCCATATTGCAACTTTGTATTACCAAATTTTGGCGTTGGATAGTGAATTGGAAGTAGTAATCAGAAATATTCAGTTGCAGGAGCAAGTGCTGGTTTTGATGAAAACACAAAAAGAGGCAGGCAGAGCTACCGAACTAGCGGTACAGCAAACTCAAGCTCAGCTTTATCGTACAAGAAGTTTGCAGTTTCTTTTAGAAAACCAAATTACAGATTTGGAAAATCAAATTAATTTTTTGTGTGGTAGAATGCCTCAAAAGATTGCTCGTTCTCGTAATTTTTCAGAAAAAGCTATTCCTACTATTCGCACAGGTACGCCTGTACAGATGCTCCGCTTGCGTCCTGATGTACGTATGGCAGAAAAAGAATTGGAAGCGGCTCGTTTTGATGTACGTTCTGCACAAGCCGCCTTTTTACCCTCGCTAACTCTTGATGCTTACGCAGGGTTTAATTCATTCCGAAGTGATGTTTTGTTCAATCCAGCATCTTTGGCTTTTGGTTTATTGGGAGGTTTAGTAGCCCCTATTTTTCAGAACAATGCCCTCAAAGCAAACCATAAAGTAAGCATAGCTCGGAATTATGAGGCTTATTTTGAATATCAAAAAACGCTCCTGCGAGCTTTTCAGGAAATTCAAACTTTTCAAAAGATTCTTGCCAATTTGCAAGTAGTTTATGATTTGCGAAACAAAGAAGTAGAAGAGTTGCAAAGAGCTATTATTACCTCGCAAGACTTATTCAAGACAGGCTTTGCGAATTATTTGGAGGTAATCACCACCCAAAAAGCAGTATTAGAGGCAGAGATAGATTTGTTTGAAATTCGTTTGCATCAGTTTCAGTATGCGATTGCTCTATATAGGGCTTTAGGAGGTGGTTGGCAATAAAATTTGTGCTTCCTTAAACCTTCTTTTTTCTGAAAATGTTTATCTTTGTGAAAATGCTATAAGCCTCATTTTGGTATGGAAACCACTATTTTACACATACCCGAAACGCTTAGTTTCACTGATGATGAATTTTTTGAATTTTGCAGGCAAAACGACCATTTGAAATTTGAACGCACTGCTCAAGGCGATATTATTGTTATGGCACTTACAGGTGGAAAAACAGGTAGAGCAAATGCTAAAATTTTGTTTGAAATAGAACTATGGAACAGAAATACGAGTTTTGGTGAGGTATTTGATTCCAGCACGGGTTTTCGTTTGCCCGATACGTCTATCAAGTCGCCTGATGTGGCAGTAGTGGAGCGAAGTCGTTGGGAGGCATTGAGCGAAGCGGAAAAAGAAAAGTTTGTTCCACTTTGCCCCGATTTTGTGATAGAAATCAAGTCTGCTACGGATAGGCTCAAAGATTTGCAAGAAAAGATGCGAGAATGGGTAGCCAATGGCGTAAAACTTGCTTGGCTGATAGATTTGCAAGAGCAAAAGGCTTATATTTACACACAAAGCCCCCAAGAGCCTGAAATTGTAGAAGGTTTTGCAGAAAAAAGCCTTACAGGAAAAGATATTTTGCCAAATTTGGTCGTAGATTTGAATGTATTAGTATAGTTTGCAAAATAGTATGGAAACCACCATTTTACACATACCCGAAACGCTTAGTTTCACTGATGATGAATTTTTTGAATTTTGCAGGCAAAACGACCATTTGAAATTTGAACGCACTGCCCAAGGCGATATTATTGTTATGGCACTTACAGGCGGAAAAACAGGGAAAGTAAATTCTGAACTAAATGCAGAGCTAACCTTTTGGAATAGAAAAGAAAAATTTGGGATAGTATTTGATTCCAGCACGGGCTTTCGTTTGCCCGATACGTCTATCAAGTCGCCTGATGTGGCAGTAGTGGAGCGGAGTCGTTGGGAGGCATTGAGCGAAGCGGAAAAAGAAAAGTTTGTTCCACTTCGCCCCGATTTTGTGATAGAAATCAAGTCTGCTACGGATAGGCTCAAAGATTTGCAAGAAAAGATACGAGAATGGGTAGCCAATGGCGTAAAACTTGCTTGGCTGATAGATTTGCAAGAGCAAAAGGCTTATATTTACACACAAAGCCCCCAAGAGCCTGAAATTGTAGAAGGTTTTGCAGGAAAAAGCCTTACGGGAAAAGACATTTTGCCAAATTTGGTCGTAGATTTGAGTATTTTGCTATAATTGCTTTACGATATTTTTGTATTTTAATTCAAAATTACCACAATGATAGAACTGCCTGTTGTAACTTCTGAAAAAGAACATAAAACGAAAAAACCGCATTGGCTACGTGTAAAACTGCCCGTAGGACACGAATACGCCAAAGTAAGAAAACTCGTAGATACCTACAAACTGCATACGATTTGTGAGAGTGGCAACTGCCCTAATATGGGCGAATGTTGGGGAGCGGGTACGGCAACCTTTATGATTTTAGGAAATGTTTGTACGCGTAGCTGTACATTTTGTGCAGTGGCTACGGGCAAACCTACCGAATACGATACAGATGAGCCTCGTAGAGTAGCAGAAGCAATTAAACTTATGGGTATAAAGCACGCTGTTATTACTTCGGTGAATAGAGATGAATTGAAAGACCGAGGAGCGGCAATTTGGCACGAAACCGTAAGACTGACCAAAGAACTATGCCCCGAAACAACCATTGAAACCCTTATTCCTGATGTAAAAGGCAATTGGGAGGCTCTATACACAATGATTTCCGCAGGGCAGGAGGTAGTTTCACATAATATGGAAACCATTAAGCGTTTGTATCGCAGGGTACGTCCCCAAGCGAAATATGAACGCAGTTTGGAGCAAATTCGCCGTACCAAAGAATTTGGCAAACGTACCAAATCAGGCATAATGTTGGGCTTGGGCGAAACTCGCGACGAGGTTTATGAAGCAATGGACGATTTGGTAGCCAATGGGTTGGATATTCTTACGCTGGGGCAGTATTTGCAACCTACTAAAATGCACTTGGAAGTAGTGGAGTACATTCACCCCGATTTGTTTGAGCATTACAAAGAAGAGGGCTTGAAAAGAGGCTTAAAATATGTAGAAGCAGGTCCTTTGGTACGCTCTTCTTACCACGCCGAAAGGCACGTAAATGTTCCGATTTGATGATTATTTTTTACACCTAAAAAACCTTAACCTTATGGAACAGCAAGCCACACAAATTGAAATTCTACCCAACGGACCTATGGTGGTTTATGGTACTTGTACATTAAAAGTGGGTGGAGAAGTTCAAAAAATTGAAAAGGAGAAAACCTTTCTTTGTCGTTGTGGAGCTTCGGAAAAAAAGCCCTACTGCGATGGTTCGCACAAGAAAATAGGATTTCAGGGCTAAAAGTTTGTAGCAAGCGAGTAAATCACTACTGCGATTTACTCGCTTTTGGCTCAATAATTTATATCTTCAAGTTTCACTTTTCCCCAAAAAGTTCGGTATAAAAATAGCAAGTACACAATCATTATAGGCGTGCCTACGGCTACAAAATTGAGCATTATCTTTAATGATTTCACAGAAGAAGCCGCATTGTAAATGGTAATGCTATAAGCGGGGTCTATGGTAGATTTCATCAGGGTTGGAAACAACTGAAATGCTACAAGCATCAGCAAAAATGCCATCGTTAGCGAAGAAAATATCAATGCTTGCAAATACTTACTTTTTGAAGCCAAACGAGGGATATTAGCAATTGCCAAAAGAGCCAGCACAGGTAAAACGAAAAACACAGGCTTTGCTCGGAAACTATCGGCTACTCCCGGTACAAATACCAATGTATAAATAGAAGCTATCCCAAAAGTAACAATAAACAAAGCCATTCCTCTTTTGAGCAAAAAGGTAAGCCTTTCGTGTAATTTTCCTTCGGTTTTGAGTAGCAGAAAGATTGCCCCTTGTGTCATAAACAAAAACAGCGAGGTAAGCCCAATAAGCACAGGATAGGGTTGTAGGAAACTCCAAAACATACCTCCCTCATACCGAAAATCCTTGCCAATAGGAAAACCTTGTAAAAAATTGCCAATCACTACCCCTGCCAAAAAAGCAAGTAGAATGTTGGATACAGCATAGATAACGTCCCAAGTTTTTCGCCACCAAAGCATTGGCTCGGCACTACGGAACTTGATAGCCGCCGAACGCAATACCAATAGCATCAAAAAAAGCATAAAAGGAATATACATTGCTGAAAGCATTGTAGCATACAACACAGGGAAACCTGCAAATATAGCTCCTCCACCAATAATAAGAAAAACTTGGTTAGCATCCCAAATGGGGCTGATGGCGGCAATGGCAATTCTACGACTTTCATCTTTTCGGAAAAATAAATGCCAAGCACCTGCTCCATAATCAAAACCTTCTAAAATCGCATAGCCCGAAATCAGCAAGCCTACTACCAAAAACCACCAAGTAGGATAATCTATTCCTAAAAATGTTTCCATAATTTCAAAATGTTTAGAGGGTTTTCAAGGAGAATTGAGTTTCTTCGGCAAAACCTTGCTTGATTTTTTTGCTGATAAAATACAAAAACAGCAAAAACAACAGCGTATAAACTACGGCAAACAAAATAAGTGAAAATAAAATTTGTTGAGCTTGTACTTCTTTGGAAAGAGCCTCGCTGGTTCGTAGCAAGCCATATACTACCCAAGGCTGTCTGCCCATTTCGGCGGCAAACCACCCCGCCTGATTAGCAATTTGAGGCAATAAAACCGAAAAAGTGAATATCCACAAAAGCCATTTTTGCTCAAAAAGTTTGCCTCGCCACCACAAAAAAGAAGCGTACAAGGTGAGAGCAATCAGAAACATTCCGATACTTATCATAATATGGTAAAACTGAAACACAGCATTTACTTGGGGGGGCTGGTTCTCTTTGGGAAAGGCATTTAAGCCTTTGATAGGAGCATTAAAATCTTGATGCACCAAAAAAGATAAACCGCCACCGATTTTCAAGCCTGTTACTTTTTGTTCTTGCTGATTTACCCAGCCGAACAGGTACAAATCGGCGGGAGCGTTGGCGGGGTAGTGTCCTTCCATTGCGGCGAGCTTGGCAGGCTGATTTTTGGCAACCCCATCGGCAGAGCTATGCCCCGAAAGCAATTGACTTAAAGAGAAAATCGTTGCTACGGTTAGAGCAATTTTGAAGGCTTTTTGAGAAACGGCTACATATTTCCCTTTGCGTAAATAATAGGCGTGTACGCTCAAAACCATAAAAGCTCCTGCCAAAAATGCTCCTTGCCATACGTGAATAATTCTATCTACACTTGAAGGATTGAAGACCATCGCCCAAAAGTCGGTGATTTCGGCTCGGGCATTGAGTCCTTCGCCTACAATATGATAGCCTGCGGGGGTTTGTTGCCAGCTATTGGCTACTACTATCCAAATTGCCGAAAACATTGAACCAAGTAATACCCCAATGGTAGAAAGAAAATGCACTTTGGGTGAAACTTTGTTCCAACCAAAAAGCAATATTCCTAAGAACGTGCTTTCCATCGCAAAAGCAAACAAGCCTTCTGCCGCCAAAGCACTCCCAAAAACATCACCTACGTATTTGGAATAAACTGCCCAGTTCGTGCCAAACTCAAATTCCATAATAATACCCGTAGCGACTCCAATGCCAAAAGTAATAGCAAAGATTTTGAGCCAAAAACGGGCAAGCATTTCGTAATCTTTGTTGCCTGTTTTGAGGTAAAGTCCCTCAAAAATCGCCATAAGCAGTCCGATGCCAATGCTTAAAGGTGGATAAATGTAATGAAAAGCCACCGTGAAGGCAAATTGTAGGCGTGCCAGTATTTCGGTATCCATAAATGAAGATTTTTAGATTAGTTCATTAAAAAAATATACAAATAAATATGTTTTTTAGTTTATGTAACAATTTTGAAGCTAAAAAGTTTCTATAATTTTAGACGATTTTGGGTTAAACGCACAAGTTCTTGAAAAATAATTGAAAAAATTTTTTTATTCTAAAATCTTTTCCTAAATTTGCAGTCCCTTACGGAAACCCTATCGTAAGGGATTGATTTTTTGAAATTTAAGCGAAAAAAGTACAATGTCTGGTCTTATTGGAAAAAAAATCGGAATGACTAGCTTTTTCAGTGCCGATGGACAGCTTGTCGGATGCACAGTAATAGAGGCTGGTCCTTGCGTGGTTACGCAAGTGAAGACGAAGGAAAAAGACGGTTATGAAGCAGTACAGCTTGGCTTTGGCGAAGCAAAAGAAAAAAATACGCCACTGCCATTGCTCGGACACTTCAAGAAAGCGGGTACTACCCCGAAACGTAAATTAGTGGAGTTCAAAGGCTTTCAGAAAGCCCTACAACTTGGCGAATCCCTTTCTGTGCAAGATGTTTTTGCAGAAGGTGACGTTGTTGATGTAGTAGGTACTTCCAAAGGTAAAGGTTTTCAGGGAGTTGTGAAAAGACACGGCTTCAGCGGTGTAGGTGGGCAAACACACGGACAGCACAACCGCCAACGCCACCCTGGTTCAATGGGTCCTGGTTCTACACCTGGGCACGTATTCAAAGGTCGCCGTATGGCAGGTAGAACAGGTAACGACCGTGTAAAAGTGCAAAACCTTAAAGTTTTGAAAGTTATTCCTGAAAAGAACCTCATTATCGTAAAAGGTTCAGTACCCGGTGCGATAAACTCTTTTGTTATCATTGAAAAATAATTTTTACAGCGATGCAATTACCCGTTTTGAATATACAAGGCACAGAAACAGGCAGGGCTATCAACCTGCCCGATGAGATTTTTGCGATTGAGCCTAATCAGCACGTTGTGTATTTAGATGTAAAACACTATTTGGCGGCACAGCGTCAGGGAACACACAAATCCAAAGAAAGAAACGAAGTGCACGGCTCTACCCGCAAACTTCATCGCCAAAAAGGTACAGGTGGCTCTCGTAAAGGTAGTATCAAGAACCCTTTGTTCCGCCACGGAGGACGTATTTTCGGTCCTAGACCTCGCGATTACGACTTCAAGCTCAACAAGAAAACCAAAATCTTGGCTCGTAAGTCGGCTCTTACCTACAAAGCCCAAGAAAATGCTATCAAAGTATTAGAAAACTTCAGCTTTGATAAGCCCAAAACCAAAGAATATTTGGCAATTCTTGAAAAATTAGCTGTTCAAGACAAAAAGACGCTTCTTGTGCTACCCGAACACACCCCCAATGTGTATCTTTCTGGTAGAAATTTGCCCAAAGCAAATACCATTGTAGCTTCTGACCTCAATACTTATGCAGTAATGAATGCTGACGTAGTAATTTTGTGCGAAGGAGCGGTTGCCAAAATCCAAGAAATTTTAGTAAAAGAATAAGGATATGAAGACGATACTTAAAAAGGCGGTAATTGGCGAAAAAGCCGCTAGGCTTCACGATAAAGGCATTTACACTTTCATTGTGGATAAAAAAGCCAACAAAGTGGAAATCAAAAATGAAATAGAAAGAATATATGGCGTAACCGTAGAAAGCGTAAATACCTTACGCTATGGCGGAAAGCCCAAAGTACGTTATACCAAAACCAATGTTTTATCTGGTAGAACACAAGCCTATAAAAAAGCCCTTGTACGTGTAGCAGAAGGTGATTTTATAGATGTGTATGGCAATAGCTAAACGTACCTTGCTAAAACTTTCATTAACTTATAGTGCTTCACTGAAAAAGAAGAAACAAAATGGCAGTAAAGAAATTAAAACCCGTAACACCCGGGCAACGTTTTAGAATAGCTCCCGTATTTACGGAAATAACCAAAACCGAGCCCGAAAAATCCTTGCTTGCTCCCCTGAAAAAAACAGGTGGTCGCAATAACCAAGGAAAAATGACTATGCGTTATATCGGTGGCGGACACAAAAGACGCTATCGTATCATTGATTTCAAACGCGATAAATTTGATGTACCTGCACAAGTGCTTAGCATAGAATATGACCCCAATCGTACTGCATACATCGCTTTGGTGCAATACGAAGATGGTGAAAAACGCTATATCATTGCCCCCGAAGGCTTGAAAGTGGGTATGACTATCAAATCAGGTAAAAATGTAGCTCCTGATTTGGGTAACGCATTACCTCTGGGAGCAATGCCACTTGGTACCATTGTACATAATATTGAGTTCAAACCGGGAAAAGGTGGCGGACTTGCCCGTAGTGCAGGAACTTACGCTCAAGTGCTTGCCAAAGACGAAAAATACGTTACGCTCAAATTGCCTTCTGGCGAAATGCGTATGGTGCTTGCCGCTTGTATGGCTACTGTGGGTAAGGTTTCTAATGCCGACCATATGAATGAACAAATCGGTAAGGCGGGTAGAAAGCGTTGGATGGGTATCAGACCTCGTACGCGTGGTGTAGCGATGAACCCCGTGGATCACCCTATGGGTGGTGGTGAAGGTAGAGCTTCAGGAGGACACCCTCGCTCTCGCAAAGGTTTGCTTGCCAAAGGTAAGAAAACTCGTAACAAGAAAAAGTATTCTACTCGTTTAATTATCAGCAGACGTAAAAAATAATAAGAAAGTATGGGACGCTCACTGAAAAAAGGACCTTACGTAGATTTCAGACTTACCAAGAAAGTCTTGGATATGGAAAAGTCGGGCAAGAAGTCGGTTATCAAGACTTGGTCGCGTCGTTCTACCATTTCTCCCGATTTCGTAGGACACACCTTTGCGGTACATAACGGAAATAAATTTATCCCTGTATATGTAACGGAACAAATGGTTGGTCATAAACTTGGCGAATTTGCCCCTACGCGTACTTTCCGCGGACACGCCGCCAAAAAAGACAAAGGTAAAAAGTAATGTATGGAATGGAGGATACTCCGAAAAACCTCTTAAAAACAACAAAGTATGGAAGCAGTTGCTAAACTTAGAAATGTACCTACTTCGCCCCGCAAAATGAAACTTGTGGTGGATTTAATTCGCGGTATGGAAGTAGGGCAAGCCCTGAATGTACTCAAATATCAGCCCAATCACGCCGCTCGTAGCCTTGAAAAACTTTTGCTTTCGGCAGTGGCAAATTGGCAACAGCACAACCCCAGTACCAGATTGGAAGATGCTGATTTGTTTGTGAAGACTATTTTCGTAGGACACGGCAGAATGCTCAAACGTCTTCGCCCTGCTCCACAAGGCAGAGCTCATCGTATTCGTAAGCGTTCTAACCACGTAACCGTGATTATTGACGATAGAAACGCTTTGTTCGCTCCTTCTCTTGATAAACTCGTAAATGAATAAACACAATGGGACAAAAAACGCATCCGATAGGTTTCAGATTAGGTATTACCAAAGGTTGGGAGTCTAATTGGTTCGGTGGAAAAGATTTCCCTGAAAAATTAGTAGAAGACGAAAAAATCAGAAAATACGTTGAAGCACGTGTACCCAAAGGAGGCATTGCTCGTATCCTGATTGAACGTACCTTGAAACGCATTACACTTACTATCCAAACGGCTCGTCCCGGCGTGGTGATTGGCAAAGGGGGTAATGAAGTAGATAAAATCAAGGAAGAACTTAAAAAGCTCACTGGCAAAGATATTCAAATCAATATTTTTGAAATTGAACGCCCTGAAAAAGATGCTCGCTTGGTAGCCGATACCATTGCTCAGCAAATCAGAGCCCGTGTTTCGTATCGTAGAGCTATGAAACAAGCCATTGCGGCGGCTATGCGTGTAGGGGTAGAAGGTATCAAGGTGAAGGTTTCTGGTCGTTTGGGTGGTGCAGATATGGCTCGTGCCGAGCAATATAAAGAAGGACGTATCCCTTTGCACACTTTGCGTGCCGATATTGATTATGCGGTGGCAGAAGCAGATACCGTATATGGTAAAATTGGTGTAAAAGTTTGGATTTTCAAAGGTGAAATCTACGGAAAACCCAATCTTTATCCCGGACTTTCAGAAGAGGCTTCTTCTTTGAAAGAAAATCGCAAAAAAGGCGGTAGTGGTGGCGGAAAGAAAAGAAGAAGAAAAGAAAAGTAAGCCTTAAGCCTTCGGTTCAATGCCGTTACCATTGAGCAAGGAGGCTTTCGTTATGTGGTTACCTATTAAACGAAAAGAGCAATGTTACAACCAAAAAGAACCAAATACAGAAAACAGCAAAAAGGACGTGTGAAAGGCATTGCTACACGTGGAGCAGAAATTGCTTTTGGCTCTTTTGCTATCAAATCTTTGGAAGCGGCTTGGATTACAGCTCGCCAAATTGAAGCGGCTCGTATTTCAATGACACGCGAAATGAAACGTGAAGGACAAGTTTGGATACGCATATTCCCCGACAAACCTGTAACCAAGAAGCCCGCCGAGGTGCGTATGGGTAAAGGAAAAGGGGCTCCCGAATATTGGGTTGCTTGCGTAAAACCGGGTACTATTCTTTTCGAAATTGCTGGCGTAAAACAAGAGGTTGCCCAAGAGGCTCTCAGACTTGCCGCTCAAAAACTACCCGTAAAAACCAAATTTGTTGTGCGTAGAGATTATGTTGAATCTTAATGCTTGTGTGTTATGAAAGCAGCGGAATTAAAAAAACTCTCTTTGGAAGAGTTGAAAGAAAAATTGGCAGAAGAAAGAGATGCTCTCTTGAAACTGAAAATGGCTCACGCTATCGCTCCCATAGAAAACCCTATGCGTTTGCGTGAAGCTCGTAAAGTTGTAGCTCGTATTCAGACGGTTATCAGACAGAAAGAACTCGGAAAATAAGAAAATTATGGAACAGACTGCCGTTGAACGAAATGCCCGCAAAGAAAAAGTTGGCAAAGTAGTTAGCAATAAAATGCAAAAATCTATCGTAGTTGCCGTAGAGCGTAGAGTGAAGCACCCTATTTATGGTAAGTTTATGAAAAAAACTACCAAATTTATGGCTCACGACGAAAAGAACGAGTGTAATATCGGTGATGTGGTCAGAATTATGGAAACCAGACCACTTAGCAAACGCAAACGTTGGAGATTAGTTGAAATCATTGAAAAAGCCAAGTAATTATGATACGCCAAGAATCTAGATTAAATGTGGCTGATAACAGCGGTGCCAAAGAAGTGCTTTGTATTCGCATTTTAGGGGGTACAGGCAAAAAGTATGCTACCGTAGGCGATAAAATCGTTGTTGCTGTCAAGTCGGCTATCCCTTCGGGAAATATCAAAAAAGGGGCAATTTCGCGTGCTGTTATCGTAAGAACTAAAAAAGAAGTACGTCGTAAAGATGGCTCTTACATTCGTTTTGAAGACAATGCCGCCGTATTGCTCAACAACCAAGACGAACCTCGTGGAACACGTATTTTCGGTCCTGTGGCTCGTGAATTGCGTGAAAAACAATTTATGAAAATCGTTTCATTAGCCCCCGAAGTATTGTAAGCATTATGGAAAGAAAGTTCAACAAACAGAAAAAATATCACATCAAAACTGGCGATATGGTTTTGGTGATTGCTGGCGATGAGAAGGGTAAAAAAGGTAAGGTTATCAAGATGCTTACCGATAAAGACCGTGCCATTGTTGAAGGTTTGAATATCGTAAAAAGACACGTAAAACCTTCGGCTACTAATCCGCAAGGGGGAATTGTAGAAAAGGAAGCTGGTATTCATATCAGCAACCTAATGCTCATAGACCCCAAAACTGGCGAACCTACCCGTACAGGTAGAAAACGCAACGATAAAGGCAAATTACAACGTTATTCTAAAAAAACTAACGAATTTATACTATAATGGCAACAACTCCTAGGCTGAAAGAAAAGTATTTGAAGGAAATCGTCCCTGCCCTAAAGGAGCAGTTTGGCTACAAATCTGTAATGCAAGTTCCTCGCATTACCAAAATTGTCATCAATAAAGGTATTGGTGCCGCCGTAGCCGACAAAAAGCTCGTTGAACAGGGAGTAGAAGAACTCACAATGATTACAGGACAAAAAGCCGTGCCTACTTTTGCTAAAAAGGCTATTTCCAACTTCAAACTCCGTGAAAATATGCCCATTGGTGCAAGGGTAACGCTTCGTGGTAATATTATGTACGAGTTCTTGGATAGATTGATGACTATTGCCTTGCCTCGCGTAAGGGATTTCAAAGGAGTAAGTGATAAAAGTTTTGATGGCAGAGGAAATTACACTTTGGGTGTAAAAGAGCAAATCATTTTCCCTGAAATTAGTATTGATAAGGTAAATCGTATTTCGGGAATGGATATTACTTTTGTAACCACTGCCGAAACTGATAAAGAAGCCTACGAATTGCTCAAAGCGTTCGGTATGCCCTTTGCAAACTTGAAAAAATAATTAAACCAATCTTATGGCAAAAGAATCTATCAAAGCACGTGAGCGAAAAAGAGAAAGATTAGTAGCTCGCTACGCCGCAAAACGTAAAGCCCTCAAAGAAGCAGGGGACTATGAGGCTCTGGACAAATTGCCTCGCAACGCCTCGCCTGTACGTTTGCACAATCGTTGCAAAATCACTGGTCGTCCCAAAGGTTACATTCGCCGATTTGGTATTTCAAGGGTATTGCTTCGTCAGTGGGCTTTGGAAGGCAAATTGCCCGGCGTAAAAAAAGCAAGTTGGTAAAAAATTCAGACACAAAATCTCAAAAAGTTTTGTGTCTTTTTTATTTCTGATTTTGAACGTTTGGAAATCTTAAACCTTTGAAGCTCAAACTTCCAACTATTCAAAATATTCTATTTTTGAGAAAATGATAGAGGGCTATTCCTGTTTCGTCTTGGTTAGAATTTCAAACTCAACACGACGATTGAGCTTTTTGTCTTCGGCTGTTTTTTCTACCACAATCGGGCGGGTACTACCGTAGCCAATAGCGTCTATACGGCTGGGCGAAATTTTACCTTTTTCTACAATGTACTTCTTGATAGCATCGGCACGAGCCTGCGAAAGTTTGAGGTTGGCATCATCGTTGCCGTCAGAGTCGGTATGTCCGCTGATTTTGATACGAATATTAGGGTGATCAGTCATAAAGTATACTACTTTATCCAAATCAGCTTGCATTTCAGGTTTTATTTCTGCACTACCCCCATCAAACTCCAATGAAGCAAATTTCCATTTATTAAAGCGAATTGCCTCGCCTTGCAAATCCATTTGCGTATCGCCTGTGAGGAAAAACTTTTTTTCAATCCTGAAAAAATCATCTCCCGTAATAATTACAAGATAGTTATTATTCTTGCGTAATTGAAACTCATACGAACCATCGGGACGTAGGTATTGGGGGGCAACTTCAATACCATTGTCCAAATCAATAACAGAAACAATTCCTTGAAAAGGGTTACCTGTTTGGCTATCTACCACTTTACCTTTGAAAATCACCGTGGCATCAGGTTTGGCTTCCATAGGTACAGGGAAGGAGAATAAATTGAGATTGTCGGGTTCATCTTCGCTAGCTTTGGCATAATACAAATACTTGGCTTGGCGGTCAATGGTAAAATAATATTCATCGGCATTGCTATTGACAAGCGGACCAACATTGAAAGGCTCTTGCCAACGTCCGAAAAGTTTGTAAGACTTGTAAATATCAAAACCACCAAAATTAACCAAATGCCCGTTGGAGCTAAAATATAGCACATCATATACAGGATGCACATAAGGACTTACCTCACTGCCACGCGTATTGATAGTAGGACCTAAATTTTGAGCCTTTGCCCAAGAACCATCGGGCAATTTGTAAGAGAAGTAAATATCCGCAAGCCCAAAACCGCCTAATCTATCAGAAGCGAAGTATAAGGTGTCTTCATTTTTGGAAAGAGCAGGGTGCGAGTCCCAAGCTACACTATTGATGTTGATGCCTAAATTTTGTACTTTCCAAGAGCTATCGGGTTGCAAGTAGGCTACGTAAATATCGCAGTTTCCATACCCATCGGGGGAATCGCAACGAGAAAAATACAGCGTTTTGCCGTCTTTGCTCAAATGTGCAGAACCTTCATTATAGCCTGTATTAAGCCCCTTAAACTCTTTGGCTTCTGTCCAGTTGCCGTCTATTTTATGAGAAAAATAGAGGTCTTCATTGGCTTTGGTATCTCGCTTGATAGCCATTACTTGTTTTTCTTTGCGTTTGGAACTGAAAATGATGAGTGTGTCATTTTGTCTTGCAAAAGTAGTAGGGGCATAATCAGCTTTGGTAGAGTTGATAGCAAAATCCATTTCCAAGAGCAGAGCTTCGGGAGGCATTAGGGTATCAACGAGTTTGCGATATTCTACAAGTTCGTAGTAGTATTCAATAGGCACGTAGTAAATTTTCTGATTGACGGTCATACTATCAAAATGCAATTCTATGGCTTTTACTTCGCTACCTTTGTGATGTTTGAGAATGGTTCTGTAAAGGCTTTTAGAGGCTTCAAAATCATCTAATAGTTCTATCATTTTAGCCAGAATCCACATTTTTTCGGCATCGCGATAGAAGTTTTCAATTCCAAAACTTTTGACATAGTCAAAAAGTAAAGGGTAAGCCTCTTTATATTTATGATTTTTGATGAGCTTTTCTATTTTTTGCCATTTTTTTTCGTCAGAATAATATTTGGTAGCGTTGATTTTGGGAAACTCAAACACACTTTCGGGGTACTTGCCTACTACGGGGTCTTTGATTTTCACAACTCCTTGCGATTTTATCTTATCGGGTTGGGCTTGTAAAAAATGTACGAAAAGTACAAAAATAAAAATACTTACTACACTACGATAAATCATAGAACCTGCCTCAAATTGAGGAAAGCGGATTTGAAAAGTTTGAGGTTGGAAAGTTGAAAGTTTTAGTTTGAACTTTTGAACTTCTGCCCCCTTGAACTTTGAACTTTTGGAATTCTTGAACCTAAAAATAGACTTGCATTCAAATTTAGACAACCTCATAGTGTTAGGTTTTATCAAAAAAACTAAATTTGTAAAAGTTTGCGATTTTAAGACTTTCAACTTGTAAAATTAGCAAAAAAATGATTTTTTTACTAAAAACTTACAAAAAAAATCATTTATCTGACTTTCTGCCCTGCCACCCCTTTTTGGCACAATAATTGAAATTACCTATTTTTGCCAGATTTTTTCGGTAAAGCACATACCAAAAAGATATTTGAGGGGTTTTATACCCAAAGCTACCTGCAAATGCTCACTTATTCTTAAATGACTTTTTGTCAGTTCTTTTTGATAGATAAGCAAAAATCGTTCTACAATGACCAAGAAAGCGAAAAAAAATAATTCAACATTTTTGAAGGAAAACGGAAACGATACCAGTGTGGAGGTGATTTCTATTTTCGGTGAAGGTTCTCAAAATAATGAAAAGATACCCGAAGAAATAGGAATTTTAGCACTTCGCAACACGGTTCTTTATCCGGGTGTGGTTGTACCTGTTACGGTGAGCCGAAAAAAGGCTATTCGTTTGGTAAAAAAAGTAAATAAAGCTGATAAAGTTTTAGGGGTAGTAGCCCTCAAAAATCCGAATGTAGAAGAACCTACTGCACAAGATTTGTACCATATAGGCACTCTGGGGCATATTCTCAAAACTATCAATATGCCTGATGGCAGTATGACTATCATCATACAAGGGCGTGGGCGTTTTGAAATTCAGCGGTTTATGCGTGAGGAGCCTTACTTTTGGGCAAAAATAGAAGGCTTACCCGAACAATTCCCAACGCATTACTCGCGAGAAGTGAAAGCTCTGATAGCTTCTTTGAAAGAATCGGCTATCAAAATTCTAAAACTCAACCCTGATATTCCACAGGAAGCCCAAATTGCTGTGGATAACATTGAGTCCCTTGCTTTTCTGACTCATTTCTTGGCTTCAAACCTCAATGCCGAATTACACGAAAAGCAACAACTTTTGGAAATAAATGACGGCGTGGAGCGTGCTACCAAACTTTTGGAGTTTATGCTTCGCGAAGTGCAAATGCTTGAACTCAAACACGAAATACAAAGCAAAGCACATTCGGATATAGAACAGCAACAACGCGACTATTTTTTACGCCAACAACTGAAAGTTTTGCAAGATGAGCTTGGGGACGAAGCAGGAGGCGTAAAAATTGATGAACTTCGTCAGAAAGCCGCTCAAAAGAAGTGGAGTGAGCAGGTTGCCAAACATTTTGAAAGAGAGCTGGTGCGTCTGCAACGTGCCAATCCTGCCTCCCCTGAATATGCTATCAATCTCAATTACATTGAGTTACTGCTGGATTTGCCTTGGGGCGAATATTCGGAAGATAATTTAGACCTGAAAAATGCTCAAAGAATTTTGGACGAAGACCATTACGGCTTGGAGAAAGTCAAGGAAAGAATTTTGGAATACTTGGCTGTACTGAAACTTAAAAAAGACTTACGAGGACCTATTCTTTGCCTTTACGGACCGCCCGGTGTAGGAAAAACCTCTTTGGGGCGTTCTATTGCAAAGGCTTTGGGCAGAAAGTATGTACGTATGTCTTTGGGTGGCTTGCACGACGAAGCCGAAATCCGTGGGCATCGCAAAACGTATATTGGAGCTATGCCGGGCAAATTCATCAGTAGTATCAAAAAGGCAGGAACTTCTAATCCTGTGATGATACTTGATGAAATTGATAAAATTGGAGCTGACTATAAAGGTGACCCCGCTTCAGCACTTTTGGAAGTGCTAGACCCCGAACAAAATAGCACCTTTGTTGATAACTATCTGGAAGTAGAATACGACCTTTCCAAAGTGCTGTTTATTGCTACTGCCAATACGCTGGACACCATTCACCCCGCTTTGCGTGATAGAATGGAAATTATTGAAATCAGTGGCTATACTACCGAAGAAAAATTGGAAATAGCCAAAAGGCATCTTATTCCCAAACAAAGACAAGAAAATGGCTTAAATGCTCGCCAAGTGAGCTTTACAGATAGTGCTATTCGGGCTGTTATTGAAAGCTACACTCGCGAGTCGGGGGTGAGGAATTTGGAACGGAAAATAGGTGCAATTTTGCGTAAAGTAGCCAAATCGGTGGCATTGGAAGAGCCTTATTCCAAGAAAATAACCCCCGAAGTGGTAGAAAAACTATTAGGTACACCGACTTTCGACAAAGAAATTTACGAAAATGATGAAATCGCAGGCATAGTTACAGGACTCGCTTGGACTGCCACAGGTGGCGAAATTCTTTTCGTAGAAGCCTCTTTGAGCAAAGGAAAAGGCAAACTTACTATTTCAGGGCAACTCGGCGAAGTAATGAAAGAATCTGTTTCGGCGGCTCTTTCGTACCTGAAAGCTCACGCACAAGAGTATCAGATAGACCATCGCCTTTTTGAACAATACGATTTACACATACACGTACCTGCTGGGGCTGTACCCAAAGATGGTCCTTCGGCAGGCATTACTATACTTACAGCTTTGGCTTCGGTTTATACACAAAGAAAAGTGAAAGACAAATTGGCAATGACAGGAGAAATTACTTTGCGAGGTAAAGTATTGCCTATTGGTGGGGTGAAAGAAAAACTTTTAGCCGCCATAAGAGCAGGTATTAAAGAAGTGCTTTTGCCTAAACGAAACGAGAAAGATGTTCGGGAAATACCTGCTCATTATCTCAAAGGCTTAGAAATTCATTATGTAGATACAGCCCAAGAGGTGCTTTTGCAGGCTTTGCTTCCGCAAAAAGTAGCAAATGCAATGGTCTTTGAAATTGCTGAAAATGAAAAAATGCTTCTAAATGCTTAAAACGAATTTCGCTTATAGCAATGGCTTTCTTTTTTCATTTGCTTGCTAAACTGCCTTTGGGCATACTCTATGTTTTGAGCGATTTTTTGTACTTCTTGGCTTATTATGTAGTGGGGTATCGCAAAAAGGTAGTTTGGCAAAATCTTAAAAATTCTTTTCCTGAAAAATCTGAAAAAGAGCTAAAAACTATTCAAAAGCAGTTTTACAAGGGCTTGATTGATGTTTTCATTGAAACCTTGAAAGTATTGGCTATTTCGCCCCAAGAGCTGGAGCAAAGAGTAAGAGTAATTGGGCTTGAAAAACTCACAAGTAACCTTGCTGAAAACAAAACGGTGCTTGTTTTTGTGGGACATCTGTTCAATTGGGAATGGCTTTCGCTGATTTGCAATCTCAAACAGCCTTATCCACTCTATTTTGTGTATCAGCCTTTGAGCAATCGTTTCTTTGATAACCTGATGCTTCAAATTCGTACGCATTTTGGAGCAAAGCCTCTGAAAATGCAAAATGTTCTGAAAGATGTTTTGCAAAACCACAAGGAAAGCCGTATTGTAGCTTTTTTGGCAGACCAAAGTCCTGCGGGTACAGAAAAAGACCATTGGACGCACTTTTTACATCAGGATACGGCATTTTTTGCAGGAGTTGAAAAAATTGCCTTGAAATTAAGTCTTCCTGTGCTTTTTGGCGGGGTACGTAAGCTCAAAAGAGGCTATTATGAATTGTATTTTGAAGAGATTTATCACCCGCAAAGGCGACCTGATAGCCAAATTACGGAAAATTATGTTAGATTTTTGGAAAAACAAATTCAGGAAACCCCACCCAACTGGCTGTGGTCGCATAAACGTTGGAAAAAGCAAAGAAATTTCTGAAAAAATTTGCATAAGAAGTTTTTTGTGTTAAATTTGCGTTCCTTTTGTGTTAATTTAATGTTATTAAGCTATGAAACTGCAATTTGTTATCAATCCTATTTCGGGTGGTAAATCTAAAAAGCGAGTAATTGAGGCTTTGCAAAAGCATTTTCCCAAAAATGGATACGAAATAGCCATAGATTTTACAGAAAGAGAAAAGCACGCTACCGAAATTACACAGAGGGCAGTAGAAAAGCCCGTTGATGCCGTAGTAGCCGTAGGGGGCGATGGCACTATCAATGAAGTGGCACAAGCCTTGATAGGCTCGGAAATTCCTTTGGGTATCATTCCTTATGGTTCGGGAAATGGATTGGCTCGCCACCTCAATATGTATGCTTCACCTGAAAAGGCAGTAGAAATTATCAAAAAGTTCAATCCACAAAAAATAGATACTTGCCTCATTAACGAAAAGCCTTTTTTATGCACTTCGGGGGTGGGTTTTGATGCTTACGTGAGCAGTCTTTTTGCACAAGCAGGCAAAAGAGGGTTTCAGACCTATGTAGAAAGCACTTTGAAGGCATTTTTTCAATACAAACCCGAAACTTATATTTTAGAAACAGAAAATGGCACAATGGAAATAGAAGCCTTTTCTGTAACCTTTGCCAACGCTTCACAATATGGCAACAATGCTTTCATAGCCCCACAAGCGGATATTCAAGACGGCTGGCTTGATGTGTGTGTGATTAGTCCTTTTCCGAAATGGCAAATGCCCAAAATTGGCTTAGACTTGTTTTTGAAAAATCTGCCCAAAACCAAATATTATCAAAGTTTCAGAGCCAAGCGAGTGAAGCTCAAACGTTCCCAGGCAGGTGCGGTACATTTGGACGGGGAAAATTACGCTTTGGGCGAGGAGTTGAGCGTTGCCATTCAGCCTCAAAGCCTGAAAGTACTCGTGGCTTAATTCTTTTCTTTTCGCAGTTTCTGAATTTCTTTATGGCTCAAACCTGTGCTTTGTGCGATTTGAGTATTGTCCAGACCTAAATCAATTAGCTTTCGGGCAATATCAGTTTGCTTTTTCTTTTCTACTTCTTTGATTTCTCGTTGCTTTTGTTTTTCAAGTTTTTTGAGTTGAACTTCTTTTTGTTTTTCAAGCTCTTTGAGAGCTTTTTCTTTTATTTTTTCAGCTTCTTGCAGTGCTTTTTCTACGGCTCTTTGTATAGCGAGCTTACGCGATTCTTCGGCATATTGCAAAGAAACAACTTCATCAAGATAGTGTTTGTATTGACCATCGTAAATTTCTTGTTCTTCTTCATTCATATAAAGCCTTTCCAAACGCTCTTTGGCTTTTCGGATAGCTTCTATCTCTGCCAGTTCGCTTGGTAAGGCAGATTTATACAAATCGGCACTATTGAGAAAGCGTATCCATCTGTCCAAGGCGGTTTTAATGGCTTTGTGCTTTTTTTCAAATTTTTGCAATTCTACAAAATACAGGTCTAAATAGTTCAAATCTTGGTGCGTATCGTTGGTTTCTCGGTCTTTGAGCATAAAACAACGATGATAACGTTCATCATTGAAAAAATCAAAGTCCATTAAACTTATCACAATACATTTGTTCAAATCGGAGTAATATTTGCCTCCTTTGATTTTTTTCTGAATTTCCTCTTCGGTTTGGTGGTCTAACTGAGAGCCGAATAATTTTGCCCAGTAATACAAAGTTCTGCGTCCATAAAATTCATCACCTCTGATTTGCATTTCAATATCATAAAGATTACCCTTTTCGTCTTCGGCTTTGATGTCCAGAATAGAAAGTTTCCCTTTTACGTAGTCGGCAAAGTTGTAAGGATTTTTAATTCTCAAGTCTGTAATTTGCTCATTTTCGGGAAGTATAGCATTTATCAAAGACATCAAAATATCTTTGTTTTCCTCCGAGCCAAAAAGTTTCTTGAAAACCAAATCAATTTTAGGGTTCATTCGGGGCATAGATACATCTGTTTTCAAAGCAAATATACAAAATTTTAGATTTTTGGCAATCAAGCAAACTTTTCAGGCTTTGGTCTTGTTTTTCAAAGAAAAAAATTGGAAACGCTTACTACCCAATCGCTTACTATTTCCCCCACAGAAATTTTTGAATGGGCTTTGCAGAGGGGTTACGCTACGGCTTTGTGGCGTTTGCCTAATAGCAAAATTATTCACTGCTTAATTGATTTCTCCGAAAAAATTGAGCCACAACCCTTGCAAATAGATGAATTTAGCGAAAAAAAAGGCTTTCTGTTTAGCCCTTTTGAAAACGAAGGTTTGCAGAAAAATTTTTTCCTGAATGCTGATTTTTACAGCAATTCTACCCAAATCCTAATGCCTGAAAGTATCCCTTTTCTGAAAGACTTTGATAACAAGCGTGCCAAAATCTCTAATCTCGCCTCAACCCAAGTTCAATTAGCTTTACCCAATACAGACTTTGAGAAAGTACAACATTTGCATTTGGTAGAAAAGGCAGTGAGAGCTATAAAGGAAAAGGCTTTTCAGAAAGTTGTGCTTTCAAGGAAGATGAGGGTAGCATTTTCGGAGATTTTGCAAATTTCACGTGTTTTTCAAAATCTTTGCACATTGTATCCTTTGGCTTTTGTTTCGGTGGTGTATGTACCGAGTTGCAACATTTGGATAGGAGCAAGCCCTGAAATTTTGGTGAGTGTAGATAAGAACAACATTTTCCGTACTATGGCTCTGGCTGGTACGCAAAAATACCCCGAAGGAGCAAATCTTTCTGAAATTACTTGGACACAAAAAGAAATAGAAGAGCAAGCACTTGTGAGCCGCTATATTATCAATGCTTTCAAAAAAATACGTTTGCGGGAATTTGAGGAAGATGGTCCTAAAACTATTCAGGCGGGGAACTTGGCTCATTTGCGTACTGATTTTTGGGTAAATTTGAATGAAGTGCATTATCCACATCTTTGGCAAGTGATGTTAGGGCTTTTGCACCCAACTTCGGCGGTATGTGGTATGCCCAAAGAAGAGAGTTTGGCTTTTATTCGGAATTTTGAAGGCTATGATAGAGCCTTTTACAGCGGTTTTTTGGGGCAGGTGAATATAGAAAGTGAAACGCATATTTTTGTAAATTTGCGTTGTATGCAAGTTTTACCTTCTTTGCAAGAGGCTTATTTGTATGCGGGTGGGGGTATTACGGCAAACTCTAATCCTGAAAAAGAATGGAACGAAACGGCTCTCAAAATGGAAACAATGCTGAAAGCAATCATTTAACCCAATAATTGTTTAGGTCTGATTTGCGAGAGGGAGGCAGGATTTGAGAAAAATTGATGTCATAAGCAAAAACGAGAGATAAAGCTCTTAAAGGGCTTGAACATCAAACATTGAACGTAAATAATTACAAACAAAAATTCCCGCCATTGGCGAGAACTTTTGGTCAAGAAACAACGCAATCTGTTTATTTTTAGTGCTTAAATTGAGCCTCTTCGGTAGAGCCTTTGAATGCCACAGTAGAAGCCTCGCCTCCTGTAATAACCTCTTGAACGCTATCAAAATACCCTACTCCTACAAAAGACTGATGTTTTACGGCTTTGAAGCCTTTGCTTTGCAGAGCAAATTCTCTTTGTTGTAGTTCAGAGTAGCCTGCCATACCTTTGTCTTTGTAAGCAAGGGCTAATTCAAACATACTTGTATTGAGAGCGTGGAAACCTGCCAGCGTAATAAACTGGAATTTATATCCCAAATCGGCAAGATTTTCACGGAAGGTAAGCATTTCTTTTTCAGAAAGTTTTGCCGCCCAATTGAAAGAAGGGGAGCAGTTGTAGGCGAGCGGTTTGCCCGGATATTGAGCGTGTATGGCTTGGGCAAACTCGCGGGCTTCGCCAAGGTCGGGGTGGCTGGTTTCCATCCAGAGCAAATCGGCGTAGGGAGCGTAAGAAAGCCCACGGCTAATGGCTTGCTCAATGCCACATTTTACGTAGTAAAACCCTTCGCTACTGCGTTCTCCTGTAATAAAGGCTTGGTCGCGAGGGTCAATATCGCTGGTGAGTAAGTTGGCGGCATCGGCATCGGTGCGAGCAATGATTACGGTAGGCACGCCCATTACGTCGCTGGCAAGCCTTGCGGCAATGAGTTTTTGGATAGCTTCTTGGGTGGGCACAAGCACTTTTCCGCCCAAATGACCGCACTTTTTAGCAGAAGAGAGTTGGTCTTCAAAATGCACGCCCGAGGCACCTGCTTCAATCATCATTTTCATTAGTTCGTAAGCATTCAGGTTGCCTCCAAAACCAGCTTCGGCATCGGCAACAATGGGCAAGAAATAATCAACATTCCCCTCACCTGAAAGATACTGAATCTGGTCGGCACGCAAAAGAGCTTTATTGATACGCCTTACTACCGCAGGAACACTATCCACAGGGTAAAGACTTTGGTCGGGGTACATTTCACCTGCTAAATTGGCATCGGCGGCTACCTGCCAACCGCTCAAATAAATAGCATCTAAACCTGCTTGGGCTTCTTGAACGGCTTGGTTACCTGTCAAAGCTCCTAAACCTGCTACATAATGTTGGGTATTGAGTTTTTTCCATAATTTTTCTGCCCCCTTGCGAGCTAAGGTGTATTCAATTTGCAAAGAGCCTGTTAGTTTGACTACATCTTCGGCAGTGTAGGGGCGTTCTATGCCTTTCCAGCGGGGGTTGCTTGCCCATTCTTGCAAAAGAGCATTGATTTTTTCTTGGCGTGTCATTGGTTTTGTATGTTTTGGGTGAAACAAATCTTTTGTAAAACACTTTTTCATACGAAAATATGTTACAAAGATAATTCAGCGAAAAATATAAGTCAAGCGAAATTTCGCTAAAATTTTTATTTTCGCTAAAAATTTTCCTAAAATTGTGTTTAAGTAAGTTTTTTTTGAATTTAGCCAAGAAAAAAAGGGCTTTTAAGCCCTTGCAGTAGAGAAATAAGAAACAGGATTTTGAAAAATCAGAAACCAAAAATAAGCGACAAAGTTTTAGAATGTCTTGAACATCAAACACTAAACTTTTAACCTAAATTATTAGCTAACCTTATGATTTTCAAGCTATAATGTTCCTTTGGTAGAAGGAATATCTTGATGTTCTATTTCAATAGCCTTGCGAATAGATTTGGCAAAGGCTTTGAAAGTAGCTTCAATGACGTGGTGGTCGTTTTCGCCACGAGAAAGAATGTGCAAATTGCAAAGAGCAGTATCAGAAAAGGATTTGAAAAAATGCTTGCACATTTCAGTAGGGAAATCACCAACTTTTTCACGTGAAAGGCTCAAATGAGCAGAAAAATAAGGTCTGCCTGAAAAATCCAGAGCCACTTGGGCAAGAGCTTCGTCCATTGGCAGGGTAAAATGTCCGTATCGGGCAATGCCTTTTTTATTACCCAAAGCCTTTTTGAAGGCTTCTCCCAAGGTTAGGGCGGTATCTTCAATGGTGTGATGCTCGTCTATATGCAAATCTCCTTGTGCGTGTATGCGTAGGGAAATACGAGCGTGTTTGGAAATTTGCTCCAGCATATGGTCAAAAAAGCCAATACCCGTCTGAATATCGGTGTAATCGTAGCTATCTAAATTGAGTTCTACATGAATATCTGTTTCTTTGGTTTTTCGGTGAACAGAGGCTTTGCGTTCAGAGTGGCTTTGCTCTGACAAAAATTGAGCAATTTCGTCCCAGTTGTAGCTTTGCAAGGCAAGGGCTTTTTGGTGTTTTTCGGAAAGTGCTAAGGCATTGGCATTGAACAAAATACCTTTAATGCCCATATTATAGGCAAGTTCAAGGTCGGTGAGGCGGTCGCCAATTACATAACATTGAGAGTAATCAATATCGTCTCGGTTGAGGTAATGCTCTACGAGTCCTGTACGAGGTTTGCGTGTAGGGGCGTTTTCGTGTTCAAAAGTTTTATCAATGAGAATTTCGGCAAAAGTGATATCTTCACCTTCCAGCGTTTGAAGCATTTTTTGATGAGGAGGCAGGAAATCGGCTTCGGGTAAAGAGGCTGTCCCAAGTCCATCTTGGTTGGTAACCATTACCAATTCGTAGCCTAAATGGTATTGGAAAAAGTGTAAGTTGCGGATAACCTTTGGAATAAAAGAAAGTTTTGCAAGGCTATCCACCTGAAAATTATCGGTAGGTTCATCAATGATAGTACCGTCGCGGTCAAGGAATAAAATTTTTCGCATAAAAGGTTGATTTTGGAATTGTAGAGGCAAGTTAGAAAAAATTTTAGATTTTATTTTGGAAATAAAAAGTTTTTTTATACTTTTGCAGTCCAAAATAAGTTCGGGATGTAGCACAGCCAGGTAGTGCACTCGTTTAGGGTGCGAGGGGTCGCTGGTTCAAATCCAGTCATCCCGACAAAAAAGCCTCAAAATCATTATGATTTGAGGCTTCTTTTTTTCATAATTTGCGGTTAGGAAATTTTTTTACTGAGTAGGGTTTCCACAAATTCCAGCTCTTCTACATTAAAATCGTTCATTTCGTCTAGTTCTTCATCTTTTTCATCTTCTTGGGCGTATTCGGCGTGTATATCTACATCTTTGATATAATGCACTAGTTCCCAGTTTCCATTGAAATCTTCCGTAAGAGCCGTAAGCGATTCAACCCAGTCGCCTGAATTGAGATACAAAATGCCTTCAATTTCTTTCATTGCAGGCTGATGAATATGCCCGCAGATTACAGCATCACATTGTTTGATTTTGGCAAAGCCTGCGAGTTCTTTTTCAAAATCATCAATATACGAAACAGCCGTTTTTACTTTGGCTTTTATTTTTTGCGAAAGCGAATAATAAGGCAAACCTCTTTTGGCTCGGTATTGATTGTAACGCTTATTGAGCCAAAGCAAAAAGTTGTAGCCAATATCTCCCAATTTTGCCACAAATTTCAGTTTGGTAGTGATGCTATCAAAGATATCGCCGTGTGTAATGTAGTAGCGTTTGCCAAAACTTTCATAAATGTAATCTTTGCAAATAGATAGCCTACCGATACGCAAAGGCAAAATTTGGTCTAAAAAATCATCGTGATTGCCTCTTACATAGATAACTTTGGTTTTGAGTTTATCCATCATTTTCAAGACAACCTTGATGAAACGCGTATGCTTGCGTTTCCATTTGCCCGAACGTTGAAGTTGCCAGCCGTCAATAATATCACCATTCAAGATAAGTGTTTCGCAGGTATTTTGTTTCAGAAAGCGGACAAGTTGTTTGGTTTTTGAACCTGATGCCCCCAGATGAACATCAGAGATGACGATGGTTTTATGATGTTTTTTCAAGGCAGTTTTTTTTACAAAATAAAACTTTTAGTTTGTTATGAGTGTAAAAAAAACTTTATGAAATCTTGAATTTTTTGGGCATTGGGTAGCGTTCAGGAAACAATAATTTTACAAAGCAGAATTTTTGTAGAAAAGCAGAAAACATAAAAAACAAAAAGTAAAAATTTGAGCTACTAAACATACTTTTACACCAT
>NZ_JBRCWE010000057.1:0-12189 GCF_053497555.1 Raineya sp.
AGCTCCCATCTCCTTTGGAGAGGGGCTGGGGGTGAGGTCAAAAAACACAATATTGCAAAAATAATCAAATTTCTTAATAAATTGTATTTCAAATACTTAACCTTGTAACTCACGTTACATTATATTTATAAGCCTTCTACAAATGCACTACAAGAATATATAAGTAATTAAAAATCAAATTTTTATTATTTTATGTAAGCAAAAAATTTCAATTTTTATTTACCTTTAATTCACTAAAAGTATAAATACTCAAAACAGAAAATCTATGTGTAGATTACTATTCTTCGTTGGGTTTGTAATGAATTTTATTAACGCAGATGGACAAGAACTGCCTGTTTTATGGGAAACTAAAAATAAATATGATAAAAATTCCTTAGAGCATCTAAAAGCCTTGTCTAGTTTGGCAAAATACTATTCTGAAAGAAAAATATTAGACTCTGCTTTTTACTATTATTATCAAGCTTTGCCTATTGCCGAACAACTTAAAAATGATGAATTGCTTTATAGTTTGTACATAGGATTAGGAAATACTCTTAAAGATAAAGGAGATTTTGATAAGGCTTTATACTACTTCAATAATGCTATAGAATACTACACACAAAAAAAAGACACCAACACCATTATAGGTTGTGTAAATAACCGAGCTTTAATCTACAAAGCCAAAAATAGTAATGATCAGGCACTACAAGAGTATCAGTACGCCTTAAAGTTGCACAATAAAATTACCCAAAATAATGAGGAATGGTATTTCAGAGCAATTATGCTTAAAAATAATATAGCCAATTTATACATTTTAAACAAAGAAATACTTCCCGCTATTAAACTTCTAGAAGAAGCTCTAATATTATGCGAAAAAACCAATAACCTTATACTTGTAGCCAGTACTCAAATCAATTTATCAGAAGCATACTTAAACTATGGAAAACATAAGGATGCTGAAAGTCTGCTACAAAAATCTCTTGCAATTGGCTTAGAAATAAAATCTATGGAAATAGTTCAAGAAAGTTATAGACTACTATCAGATACCTATGAAAAAGAACAAAATAGCCAAAAAGCCTTATTTTTTTTCAAGAAATATGACAGCGTATATAAGAAAATTATCAATGAAACCAACCTTAAACAAATCAATGAATTAGAAGCCAAATATCAAACAGCCAAAAAAGACCAAGCTATTTTACGCAAAGAAAAAGAACTTGAAAAAGCCAACTATGAAAAATCTCGTAATTATTTCCTCATCTGGATGCTCATAAGTTTGCTTCTCATTGCGGTAGTAGGGCTTCGCAACCTCTATCTGCGTAACAAACGCCAGCAAGCGGAAAAGAAAGTAGTCGCCTGCGAATTAGAAAGAACTCTAATGATACAAGAAGAACTAAAAAGCCAACAAGAAGTTCTCAAACATCAATTAGAATACCAACAAAAAGAGCTATTGAGTGCCACTCTCCAAAAAACACAACAACAGGAAGCTATCTTACAAATTAAGGAATTTGTAAAAAAATCTTCTGATAAGAGCCAAGAGAATATTCAAAAAATCAAACAGCTAATAGCCTCTACTGAAAATTTGGAAAAAGACTGGAACGAGTTCAAAATGCGTTTTGAAAAAATACACGAAAACTTTTTCAAAAATCTACAAGAAAAATATCCCGAACTTACTGAAAACGATTTGCGAATGTGTGCTTTCATCAAACTGCATTTAGATAAAAAACAAATTGCCACTCTACTCAATATCACTCCAAAAGCCGTAGAAATGAGCCGTTATCGTCTGAAAAAGAAATTCCACCTTGAACCCGAAGAAGATTTAAGCAAATTTATTCAGAATTTTGAGTAATTTGCACTCAAATCAAATGGAATTGTGTTCAGACTTCAATGCTATTTTGCTGTATCTGTTTTTTTCCTACTATCTTTTCAGCTTTCAGCCCAAGATACGCTACCCAAGCCATTCCATAAAAAACGCTTGTATTGGGTAATAGGAGCAGGCGGGACAGCTTACGCAGGTTCTTTGATACTTCTCAATGAGGCTTGGTACAAAAATAACCCTCGTACCAGTTTTCATTTTTTCAACGATAATCCGCAATGGCGGCAAATAGATAAAATCGGACACGCTTACTCGGCATATCATATTAGTCGTGCCAGCACCGAACTTTTTGAATGGACAGGCTTGCAACGCAAAAAAGCCATTCTTTGGGGAGCTATCACAAGCCAAATCCTAATGACACCCATTGAAGTTTTTGATGGTTTTTCGGCTTCTTATGGGGCTTCTTGGGGCGATTTGCTTGCTAATTTTTCAGGGGCTTTGCTTTGGTGGGGACAAGGGCAACTATGGCAAGAACCGCATTTGCATTTCAAGTTTTCTTTTTCACAAAGCCCTTATGCCCCTTTGCGTCCTGCTGTACTCGGAAAAAATTTGCCCGAGCAAATTCTCAAAGATTACAACGGACAAACCTACTGGCTTTCGGCAGATTTGGCTTATTTTACAAAAATCAAAAATTTTCCCTCTTGGCTCAATCTTGCCATAGGTACGGGAGCTAGCGAAATGGTTTTTGCTCGCGAGCCTGAAAATAATGCCAACGGCTTCCATTCGTTTAGGCGTATTTTTTTAGGTTTAGATTTTCATCTGCAAAATATCCCAACCAAAAATCGCTTTCTCAAAAAAGTTTTCTGGACACTCGGCACTATTCGCTTACCCGCCCCTGCTTTGGAGTATAATTTTAGAAATGGATTTCATTGGCATTGGCTTTATTTTTGATAGAAAAATACCAAACCCAAAGCTCAAAAGCTATGCTATTTGACCTTACAGAAGTTATTTTTGAAAATCGGAACAAACGCTATGGAGCATATCGCCTACGCAAAAATTATCATAAAGCCCTTGCCATTGGCTTTTTAGTGAATTTACCCATTATTTTGTTTCTGGCTCTTGATGTAAAGTTTTTTTCTAAAAAACAACTCAAAACCACAGAAAAGCCCACAGAGCAAGAATTTATGCTACAAGTGCAAGACGTTGAGCTGGAGGACATCAACTTTGATGAAACCCCTATCCTATTGCTTCCACAAGCACCGCCTCCACCAAAAAGTGAAGATAACCCTCAAAAAAACACCGAAACTAACACTGAAACAAACCGAGAAATCAGTGTGGTAGAGGAAAGCACGCAAAATAAACCTTTGCAAAATAATGATATTTCGCCACAAAAGGAAAATAAGCCCAACAAAGATAGCACCCAAAATGCTACTTCTGCTGAAAATGCACCTAACCAGCCCACACAAATCTATTCGCCTGATATGTGGAGCATTTATGTAAAGAAAAATTTACGCTATCCGCCACAAGGCTTGCAAGAACGCAAAGAATGTAATGTTTTTGTTGCTGTAATCATTGATGAAAATGGAAAAATGGAAATAGATAAAGAACGTGCCAATTTCAGCTGTGAAGAGTATTTTAATGAGGAAGTTCGTAGGCTTATTGCCAATGCACCGCGTTTTATTGTGCCAGATGCCAACGGCAAAGCCCAACGCAAAAAACTAATGCTTAAAATCCCTTTTGAGTTACCTAAAAATTAACGCACTAAATTTCATTTTTTTTAGAAAAACCGAATTATCAGAAAAAAACACCATTACCCATTAAACCTTTCTTTCAGTTTTTCATCAAAGCAAAAAAATATTATGAAAAAAATACTCTTACTCTCGCTACTCCTTGTGGCTACTTTGGCTTGCAAGAAAAAAGAAGTAAAACCTTCTATTCCAAGCGATTTATATTTTCCGCCACTGCAAAGTGCAGAATGGGAAAAGATAAAACCCGAAGACCTGGGCTGGAATACTGCCAAAATTGCCGATTTGGAAAACACACTCCAACAAAATGGCACAAGAGCCTTTATGGTTCTGAAAAATGGCAGGATAGTTTTAGAAAAATACTACAACACCGACCTTTTTGGACAAACTTTCACGCAAAATAGTCTTTGGTACTGGGCATCGGCAGGAAAAACGCTTACCGCTACGCTTGTGGGCAAAGCCCAAGAAGAAAATTTCTTGAACATCAATCAAAAGACTTCTGATTTTTTGGGCTTGGGCTGGACAAGCCTCACTGCCGCCCAAGAAAACCAAATTACTATTTGCCACCAACTTACAATGACCACTGGGCTTGATGATGCCGTAGGCAATCCAGATTGTACCACACCCAATTGCTTAGTTTTCAAAGCGAATGCAGGTTCTCGCTGGGCGTATCACAATGCTCCCTACACACTTTTGAGCAAAGTAGTAGAAAATGCGACAGGACAAACCTACAACAATTATTTTGCAAGTCGCATTCGTGATAAAATTGGTATGGACGGCTCTTGGATTGAACAAAACTTCAATAATGTCTATTACAGCACGGCTCGGGCTATGGCTCGTTTTGGAATATTGATGTTAGCCAAAGGTAAATGGCAAAATCAAACTATCCTAAACGACACCAACTATCTGGAAGCAATGATAAACACTTCGCAAAACCTCAATCAGAGTTATGGCTATTTGTGGTGGCTCAATGGTAAAAATTCATTTATGATACCTCAATCGCAACTCGTTTTTAGTGGCAGTATCTGTCCGTATGCACCCGCAGATACTTATGCGGCTATCGGAAAAAATGGACAAATTCTAAACATTGTACCCAGCCAAAACCTTATTGTCGTGCGTATGGGTACAGGTGGGACTTCTACATCTTTGGTTGCCTTTGATATTCAAAACCAGATTTGGCAGAAATTGAGCGAAGTTATACAATAGATTTTACAAAAACTCCTCCAAACGAAACTCTCGGATAGCTCTACCTTGAAAAAAGCTATCCAAATCTTTATGTTCAGTTTTTAGGTGTTCGTCTTTGGGATTGGGGTATTTATTTACGCCAATAAGTACACTTTTTTTCTGCTGAAAATCAACAATTTTCTGCTTGGCTACTGCTTGAATTTGCTGGCTCAATAGCCCTTTGCTTTCATAGGCAACCAATCCTCCTTGTTTTTCAATTTCTTGAAGCAAATTCCAACTTCTTTGAGCAAGCTCGTAAGCCAAATACTCTACAAAATAAGTACCTTGTGTGGCATTTTTTACAAAATCAATTTTGCTTTCGTAATGCAAAATTCTATCTATGCAAGTGGCAATATATTCACTTTCTCTATTTTCTGCTCCTCCCAAAAAATAATCATAAGGAATAGCAGAAACTTCGTCTGCTCCTGCCAAACGAGCCGCCATTACCTCCAAAGTGCTTCTGATGATATTATTGTAGGCATCACGAGCCGATTTGTTGATAAAAGCATTTACAGCAAGCAAACGAGGATAGGTTTCACTTTCTTTACCCAAATACTGCACCAGTAGCCGATTTACTAAAAAAGGAATAACTTGTAATTTGGCTACTTCCATAAAGAAATTACTACCCACTGCTACTACTATCTGCAATTTTTTAAAAAAATTTTCAAGGTCAAAATTTTTTGACTGCAACTTTTGTAAATACACATTCACAATAGCCAATGTAGTAGCAATTTCTTGAATAGCATTTGCCCCTGCATTATGCAAAAAAGCCGTATGAATGGTAATATAATCGTCTTGCAATACACTTTCCAAAAAGTTTTCAAAAGCTGTTTCGTCCCAATTTCTACCACTACTGAGCCAATCGCCAATATGCTCTGCTACTTTACCCGTAGCCCCCGCAGGTAAAGTGAAAGTTTTATCTCGCAGTAGGCTTTGAGCAAGTGCTTTTGAAAATTGCACATTTACATCTTCTTGCGTGTAGAAAGGCTTAAGAGGAATTCCTTCGTAATTTTTAGCCAAGATTTCTTCCAATGGCTTGCCTTTCAGGTCTTTTTCTATTTGCAAAAGCCACTCTTGCGGCGAAACAGATTGAAATTCAGAAAAAAGCATATTTTTTTGTTTTGGGTTGAATAAATTTATCTTGAAAATTACAGCCTCAAAAACCTGTATTCATAAACTTTTGGTTCAATTTTATCAGCAAGTGTTTGCAATTTTTTACGTAAGCAGGCAATCAGTTCATTATAGATTTCATCATTGCTTTTATTGTTCATTTTTCCTTTTTCATTTCTACCCTGAAAATATTCTTTAATGTCGTAAAGCGAAGCATTAGGGTTGTAAGTTCCAGGTATAAATTTCTGGCTATGGTAATATTTCCAAAGATTTCTGCCTGCTTCAAAAACCGCTTGAGCTTCAGCAGAAAATTCAAGAGGTGTAGTTCTGATTTTTTCAGGCTCATAAAGATTTCCATTGCCATTAGGCTTGAGTTTTCCTTGAATAAATTTATTCATAAAATTACTATCAAATTTTTCTTTGGCATTTACTTCTTGCTCTGCAAAAGGTATCCAGTGATTTGTACCTTCTTTGCTTGTAATACGATTTTGCCCGTGAAAAAGTGTAAAGGTCAGACAATCATTTTGAAATTCGGTATCATTTTCCCATTTATTATTAGGACAAAGGAATTGATCTCTATCGTTGAGCCAAGTAGGTTCTATACAATGACGAACAGCAAAGTAAATAGCCCCCTGAATAATATTATGCTCACTGAAACTCCAAAAATTAAAATGTTCTATGCCTTTTTTTATAGAAATGTAAAGTTGTGAGTTATGTTGAAAATCAGGTGCAGGATTACCCATATAACCCAATCCATTGCCATTTCCATTTTTGTAATCAAATGTTTTTATCCATTTGTTAATACTTTGAGGCAATTCGCCAAAGAAAGTCTTTTGCCCAATTTTCTGCTTATTGTTTTTAAGATAAACATCACAAACCACTTCATTCATTTTTTCTTTTACAGCCAAATTCCAAATTGTAAAACCTATTGGAAAATTCCCCTTTACATTATCAAAGGTATTAGCAGGGACAACAAAACCATCTAAATATTTAGCTTTGAAAAAATCTCTAAATTTATCAAAATTACTACCCTGAACAAACTTCAATTTAGAAAAAGTGCCTAATAAGCAATTCGGGATTTTTTCATAAACTTGAGCCATAAATAAAGCAAAAACTTCGTTAGAAGCATTGCCAATTTTGTTTTTGAAATCTAAATTTGCTTTATGTGCTGTGGCAACACCTGCTTTATTTTCCCCTGTTTTTGTTACGGTTCTTGCGGTGGTGGCTTCGGCATAGGGTGGATTGATAAAAATAACTAACTTTTTTCGCTTTTTTTCATCTATGATAATTTTGTACAAGCTTTCGGGCAATTTCCCTCCTTTAGATTTAGGCAAAAAGCTATCATTCAGAAAGTCAAATTGAAAAACGTGTTCTTGCAAAAGGTTTGCTCCATTTTCTATGCGGTCGTGCATTACTTCCACATCTTGGACATCTATGGTAGAAGCAAAAATATGGTATTTGTTTATTAAACCCGCCAGTAAATTACCTGTACCTGCGGCACAATCCCACACATAATATTCATCTTGCCAGTTTTCGCCCAATAGTTTTGCAAAATATTCTTGTGCCAACTCTACCCAAATTTGAGGCGTGAAAAAACTCCCTTTTCTTTCTCTTATATCTTGTGGTACAAGCAAATCCCTACGCTCTACGATATAATCCCAATACTCTTCTTTGGGCGGTCTTTCATATTTATTCCAAAACTGCGTATGAGCCACTTGCTTATCTATGAAATCAGTACGCATACTGCTAAACATTCCCATTTGATTGATTTTTCTATCTACTTGATAATGGTCTTTGTTTAGCAATACAAAAAGTTTTTCTTTGAGAGTAACATTTTCTTGCGAGAGCAGGTCGGCAAGATAGAAATCGCCATCAATAATTCCATTTTGTTTGGCTATATCCCAATTTACAGCAATAGTAGGTTTGACGGTCTGCAGCCATTTATTGTAAATGATGATAAAATTATTTTTATCAATTTTAATTTTAGTAACTCCCCGCTTGCTCTCACGAAAATTATGTTTGATAAAATAACGCAATTCGCTATCATCTTTGCCAAAAGTAAAAATGAGAGCCTTTTGGTCAATTGTATTTTTTACCTTATCAAAGACAAGTTTAAATTCTTTTGTTTCGTGATTGGAAGGAGTTACATTCCAATTAAAATCGTTTAAGTAAAAAACTTCGTAAATATCGCTATAAGGAATGAAAGCAATTTTTTCAGAGTCAAAAGCCCCCAAATAAGCAGGAGGTAAGAATTTATCAAAAGTACGAGCTTTTCCGATAGTTAAAATCAACTGAACAATAGCTCTGTAAAGGTCTGCACTACCTTTTTTAGCTTCAGCCCAAAGCAAAAACTCTTGCTCAAAAAGTTCTACCTGACTTTGATGTATGGCTACACAAAAATCTACATTGCCTATAATCTTAGTACAGTCATAAAGCCAAAAATAATCTTTGGCAATTCTGTTTTTAAGTTCTTCTTCTCTAATATTTTGGTATTTCATCAATGTTTTTTTATGTAAAAGAAACGGATTTATTTCTTGAATTGCAAGCAAAACTTGATTACTTTACTTCTGCAAAATTACCCATTCCAAACGATTTTTTTCATTTTTTCGGACTACATTTTGTCGGATAATACGCTGGGGGGCAATTCCTTGCAAAATAAGTTTTTCCTTCAAATCATCTGCCTGTATTTTCAAAAATTCAGTATCGGCGTAATCTTTATCGGCAAAAATAACAATCTTAATTTTCAAATCTTCATTTTTTTCTAAAATTTGAGCTATCTGATAAATTTTGGCTTTATCTATTTCCAAAAAGCCATCTTTATCGGGAAAAGCGGGCTTAAACATTTGCTTTTCCAGTGGCGAGAGTTTGTTTTTAGATTTTTTAGCAGAAATTTCTATCGGCTCACGAATGATGACTTTCAAACCTCCTTTCTGTTCTACTCGGTTGGCTTCGCCTGCCTGTTTGGTCATTTTTTGGGTAGTATCCAAACGTATTTGACTATCTTTTTTAAGCGTATCTTGGGGTTTTTCGGTAGTAGGTTTATCTGTTTGCGTAAGCATTGGGTTGCGAATATCTTGTTTTTCTGTTTTTTGCTTTTGTTTTTTCAGCTTTTTGTTTCTTTCAAAAGGATTTCGCCACAGCAGGCTCACTTCAAAGGCACTTAAAGTTTGCCCTGCCACATTTCTATTGCCAAAAGCAAAATCATAACTGAAGGAAATCTGATAGTTTTTTTGCCAAAAATCAAAACTTGCCACCAAAGCCTTGTTTGTATTGTACCACAATCCTGCTCCCATACGATATTTGTTCTCATTGCGTTCTTTGGCGTTGTAGCGAGCCAAAGCTCCCAGTTGCACATTTCGCCTACTACTTTGCTCAAAGTAGCGTGCCGTAGGGTGGAATGACCAATTATCTTTTTCTGCAAGAAAAAACTCTCCTGTAACATTCCAAAGCAAAGGGATACGACTTACTTCGGCAAACCAAGTAGTATTAGGGCGATTGAGCGTGTAACCTGCAACTCCTACATAATAAAGCAGTTTTTCATCATCTTCACCATACCACAAAAGTCCTGCATTGACAGCAGGAAAATCGGAACGGAAATCTGCCAAAGGTTCGTTGAGAGGCAATGAGGCATCAAAACCATTGATAGTGTATTGGCTTTCGGTAGTGAGCAAACCTGCATTGAGCCTGCGAAAAAAATAGCCTCCCTGCAAACTGAAAGCCAAATGGTCGTATTCACTAAAATTGACACGATACGCCAAATTTGCCAAAATAGCATTGGTTTGCAGAAGTCCCCCTTTGCCTGCTCTTTCATTGAGAGCGAGCAGACCGAAACCTCCCGCTTGATAGTTGGAAGCATCAACCAATGGAAATACAAACTGAAAAGCCGAAGTGCTAATCCCTTGCCCTACGCCAATCTGTTGGCGACGAAAATTGAGCGAAGCCCATACTTCTTGCCTTGCCGCCGCCCAAGCAGGATTTTGTAGCAAAGGAGTAGGCTCGTAATATTGCGAAAAAAGAGCTATTTGTCCCTTTGCCGAAAAGGAGAAAAGTATGATACAGAAAAGAAAAAAGGGTAAAAAAAATGTCAGTTTCAAATTTCAGCCAATTTTTTCATAGAATCGCTACACGAAGTTACTAAATTTTGCATAACATCGTAATATTTTTTCAGTTTTTCCCAATCAGTTGGGGTGCGGAGTGTCATTTTTTCCATTTCAGAAGCTATACGCGAAAGCACTTCGCTTCCAATAAGCGTCGTAGAAGGTTTGAGCTTATGGATTGCCTTATGAAGGTGTTGCAAATCTTTTTGAGCCAAATATTCGCCTATTTTTTCAATATCTTCGGGAATGCTCATCATTAGCGAGTGAAGCATATCTTGCAGAAAATCTTTTTGCCCGTCAGTAATTTTTTGCAGGTAATTCATACTACACAAAGTACGCTTTTCTGTTGGCACTACTTGTTCAAGCATAAACATCAGTTGCTCTTGCGAAAAAGGTTTTAATAGAATAGGATAGGCGACTTTTCGCAATCCCAAACTTCCCGTAGCAAAAAGAATAGCCGTTTTGTGTTTGTGAGAATTATTTTGCTCAAATATTTTTACCATTTCATCACCTTCCAGATCGGGCATTTGCAAGTCAGTAATAAGCAAATCGTAATACTCATTTTTGAGCATTTCAAGGGCTTTTCGGCTTTCGCCGCAAACCTCTACTTCAAAGCCTAATTGTTTGAGCAATTTTTGGGTATAAAGCCTGCTTATGGCAGAATCATCAACCAAAAGGGCTTTCAGGGCAAAAAATTGGTATTTTTGATGTGTTTCAGAAACTTCTTGCTTAGGCAAAAACTCAAATGGAATATTAAACACAAAACTTGTTCCCACATTTTTCTGACTACTCACTTGAATATTTCCGCCAAAAATTTCCACAAGTTGCTTTACTACCGAAAGCCCTAAACCTGTTCCGCCAAGCTCTTGATAAGAAAGATTGCCTACTTGCTCGTATGGGTCAAAAATGCGTTTTGTTTCTTCTTCGTTCATTCCTACGCCTGTATCTGAAACTTCAAATTTGAGTTGGCATTGATTTTCTTGCAGACTTTCCAAGGTAGCCTTTACACTAATTTGCCCTTGTTCTGTAAATTTAATAGCATTGCTGATAAGGTTGTAAAAGATTTGTGTCAGACGCACCTCATCACCTATAAGTGTATGAGGAATGTACTCGTCCATTTCAAAATGCAGTTTCAGATGTTTTTTTTCCAAAATCTGCAAGAAATTGAGTTGTAGGTGCTGAAAAATAGTATTCAGTTGAAAATGTTGCTTTTGCAGACGAATAGAGCCACTTTCCAGCTTAGAAAGGTCTAAAATATCGTCTAAAATAGTGCGTAAATGTTTGGAAGCCGTATAAATACTTTCAATATATTCTTTCAGCTCCCCTGTGGGGCTTTCTTGCTCTAAAATAATCTGCGAAAGTCCTAAAATACCATTTACAGGTGAGCGTAATTCGTGGCTAATTTTAGAGAAAAAGAGGTTTTTCAAATCCCGATTTTTACGTAATTCCTCATTACGCATTTGCAAAATCGTATTTTCTAATTGAATATTTTTATTTTGCAAGTTCAGGTACTCATTTTCAAGCATTGCCAGCCGAGCCAGTTGCTCCATTTCCAAAACACTTTTTTCGCTACGGCTCACATCTTTGATAATGCAAATAATAGGCTTATCGGGGAAACGTTCTTCACGAAACAGCAAAAAATCAAAAAATTTATTTTCATTTTCATTCTCCGAAAGGTCTATACGTGGCAAAAAAATAGTTTTCTCGCTATGGATTGCTTGGCTAATACTTTCTAAAAAAGGGAAAATTGTTACCAAACTTTCTCCGATAGTCATTTCAAAAATACTCTGACAGCTATCTAAAATTATCAAATCATCATCAAGTTTCAAAAACTGATAAAACGATTGCTCCGAGAGATATAGCTTTTTATAGTCAAAAATGCTTAACATATAATTTCTGTTGCAGATGATTTTCTATGATTGAATATGCTCCTTTGTGTTCATTTTTCAAATTTCTGACGAATTGCTTGAATTTCCTCCACTGATAAATTCGTAAGTTTGGCAATTAGTTCATCATTTAAGCCTTCTTTTATGGCATTTTTAACGATTTCTATTGCCTTATCCATTTTTGCTTTCATTTCTATGTTTTTTATTTTCTCTTCTGCCTCCAATTTAGCATTCATTGCTTCGCTGGCTTTCCAATGCAAATAGTCCAAATAGCGGTTGTAGCTGTACTGATTTTCTTTATCCAAACGCATAATATCCAAGGCTTCTCTTGCCTC
>NZ_JBRCWE010000058.1:0-9519 GCF_053497555.1 Raineya sp.
CTCTAAGCGACATCATCGCTCTAAACCCGATAATACATCTTAAAAATTCATCTTTTTGGAAGGAAATTTCTATTGTTACACTTTGATTTTTCTCTAAACAGACTTTTTAAGGGACGACTAAATCATAAAAGCGGCACCACTGCCTACATTTAGTGGTGTCGCTTGTGTTGGGTACTAATGTTCTTTTTTATTACGCTTTTTGGTTTTTGAGCCTGTAATTTCATCAGGTTCGCTCATTCCGCTTCTATCTTTGAAAAAGCGATTAAAGAAACGCACCAGCGAGGCAAGACTATTGTTTTTCTTATCCAAAACTTGTAAAGCACCTTCGGAATAAAAAGTTTTACCTTTGAGTAAAGGTCCTACCATTTGGAACTCGCCAATTTCTTTTTTGAGGTCAAGTAAATCTTTTCTTTCGCTGGCTTGCAGGTCGGGTTTGTGATTTAGAATAGCATCTGCAACAGCTTGCGTATTCACATACACCAGCATAGGATTTTCTTGGGTAAGTTTCTGAATGCGATTTTCTACGCTTTTCTTTACTTTAAAGTTTTTAAGATTTGAAATTAAGTCCAAGTCGTTGGTAATGATAAGAATACCATTTTCAATAGCCAAATAGTTTTGCACTTTACCCGCTTCTTTGATACGGTAGAAATTGCCTTGTGGTTGCAGTTCAAAGCCTTCTAAAACGTTTGCAAGATGAATAAACTTTTTCAAATTTTCTTCATTTCCAATGGAAAGCATAGCTACATAGACAGCTACTTTTTCTCTGCGTTTTTTCTTGACAGCCCCTAAATAGGTTTCACCCTCATATTCATAATCGGTATATTCGGTTTCCATTTCCTTTACGCCTGTGAAGGCAACCATTGCGTCGCCTTTGAGCATACCCAAAATGGCGTCTTCATCAAAAATTACACTCAAAACATCAGTAGCGGCGGCAATGATTTTACCTTCTTTACTCAAATCTTCACCAAAGTTTTTGTAAAGTTCTACAAGAGCATTCCCCAATACTTTCAAATCTCCCGAAACAGCATACATTCCGAGCAGATTTTCGCCCTCTACATACTTGTAAAATTCAGGATTGATGCGTTTGCTGAAAGCGTTACCAATGAGTTCATACATCTTATCGCTCAGATAAGTTTCGTAAGTAACAGTAGTATTGCCTTTATTGGTAGTAAAAAGAATATGGTCGTAGTAGTTTTTGTAAAAAGATTTTACTCGGCTGGCGAAACGCTCGGCATAGCCAAAACGAAGCTCGGGCAATTCTTTCAGCAGGTTATTGAAAGAGCGAGTAAATTGTTCGTAGTTGAGCCAGATGCCCAAATCATAGCTTTTTTGTAAAAAGGTTTGAAAATTTGCATTGCTTTCCAAAGGTTCGGCTACATTGCCTTGTAGGATAGCAGTAGCTTCGCTTTTGAGCAAGTCGGCTTTGAGTTGTTTATTTTTTCGCTCTTTTTCTTCCATTTTTTTGTCGTAGTCGGGGTCATCATAATTGATACCCTCGTAGAAATTTCTTTCGTTCAAAGCTACAAAGGCAATTACGCCGCAATTATTGTTCCACGCTACTACTTGGTCGCCTTGCAGGTAAATGGCATTTGCACCATTTTTAATTTTACTCACATCGGCATTTTTCCAAAAAGTATTTGCCCAATTTTCAAACTTTTTGGTATTTGCTAAATTGAAAACCACTCCCACCATTGTAGCGTTGCTATCTAAGGCATTAACAAACACATAAGAACGTGGAAAAGCATTGATACCGATTTCTTCGGGGTTGCGGTAAATTGCTGAAACTACTTTGTAGTCTTTGCCGTAACGTTCTTTGAAATTTTTGTCTAAATTTCTGAAAAAGTCTAAATCCAAAAGGGTCTGAAATTTGCCTTTGGGCTTATAGTTTTGAGCATTGAGCGAAACAATTACAGAGGTTTTGCCTGCTGAAAGTCGTTTTTCAAGCGATTGAGCTTGTAGCGTATAAGCAAGAAATGCTACAAAAACGCTAAAAATTAGTCTTTTCATAAAATTTGGGGTTTAGAGGGTTTAATAGTCCAAAGGGTGTAAGTTTGAGGTTCAAAGTTTGAATGTTTGGGGTTTGAGGGCTTAAAACTATGTTTATGGCTTCCAAAGTTCTTGTGCCAAATCTCTAAAACCACAATTTGCTTAAAATTCAGGTTTCTTTTTTTGCAAAATAGCCGCTACAATCAGCGAAACTATAACGCCCAAAATAATACCCGTAATCAAAGCACTGGCAAACATCACTTCGGGAGTAGTAAATTTTTCTGCCATTTGCATAGCATCTTCCTTCATACCTGCTTTTTCCCATTCTTCACGAGCTTTTTCAAGGATTTCCTCAAACTTTTTAGGAGCAATGAGGCGGAAATACACCAAAATAAAAAGCCCCGAAATAAAACTACTTACGGCTGAAACTATTGAGCCAATGCCCATTCCTTCGCCAAAACTCATAAAGCCTTCCCTTTGACTTTTGAAATATTGCATAGGGATAACCAGAAAAGCAATGAGAACTACAAAGTTCAGCAGACTGATAATAAAATTTCTTTCCAAATTTGTCAGTATTACAACCAGTGAAATAACTACAGAGGTAAGCCCGTAAATAATGCCGTAACGAACTCCTACTTGGGTGGTGGTTATTTTGTTTTCCATAAGCTATTATTTGAGTTTTTGAGCAAGTTGATATGCTTTTTTGATACAATCGGCAATGGAAACGCCATCTTTCCAGTTGGCACAAACATACAGATTTTCTTTCTCTAAATTTTGTATTTTTTCGTAAGCAGGTAAAACAAATTTATCGTATTGTGGTATAGCTTTTTGCCAGCGAGTAACTTTCTGCAAAACGGGCAGAGAATCAATCTGATAAATTTCACGAATTTCTTTCTGAACTTTGCTCATTAGGATATTATCGTCCAAGAAAGTTTTTTCAACACCTCTCATTCCACCTACAAAACTTGTGAAAAGCACTTCGTTTTCTTTACAACGCCCTTCAAATACCGAACTACTCCAAATATGCCCCAAAGTAAATAATTTTTCTTTATGAGGGTGCAAAGCCCCAAAGCCATTCAAAGGTTTTTTGAAAAGGTCTTTGTAATAAATGGTATGTACTACTACCATAGGGGCATAGGCAATTTTTTGCAGATTTTCAGCCAGAGAGAAATCAATTTTTTGCAAAATATCCCCTGCAACATAAGCTGGTGTAGTGATGATGACTTTTTCTGCCTTAAAATTTTGCTCTGCGGTTACGATTTCCCAAGAATGAGCATTTTTGAAAAGGCTCTGAATACCCCCTTCGCAATACGTAATTTTTACTTTCTCGGCAAGCCTTTTCGGAAGAGTTTGCATACCATTTCTGAAAGAAATGCTTTTTTTACGTTCCAGCTTATTTTTTTTCAACCCTTTGATAATAGAACCATATTTTTGCTCCAATTCGGCTAAAAAGGGAAAAGTGTATTGCAGTAGCAATTCATCGGGGTTGCCCGCATAAATCCCCGAAACAAAAGGGTCTAAGGCATAATCTACTACCTCTCTGCCAAAACGGCGTTCAAAAAATTCTGTAAGGGTTTCGTGTGGGTGAGTTTTAGATTTTACTTTGGGTTCTCGGAAAATTTGTTTTTTAGCTTTCCAAGAAAAAAAACTATTCCAAAAAAGTGAAAGAGGCGAGGAGGGGAGTTTTTGATATTTACCATTTTTGAAAACAAAACGGCTTTTGCTCACGGCATTGGCTTCCACAATTTGCGGAGTAAGTTCCAACTCACCAAGCCATTGAAGCAGAAAATCATCACAAAGCAGTGAATTGGGACCTAATTCGTACAAATACTCCTTTTCTCGCACCGATTGAATAAAGCCACCGGGCGAATGTTCGTTTTCTTTTTTTTCAAAAAGCAAATAAGGAATATTTTGCTTTTGCAAAAAATAAGCCAAGCTCAATCCCGAAATACCTGCTCCAATAATTGCAATCATATTTTTAGTAAAAGATGTAAATACCAAAAGGCTTCACAACCATTTTTTACGCTTAAAGAAAATAAAAGCTCCCACTGCAATAGCAATCATCACTATCCAAACGCCCACATAGCCGTAAGGGTGATACAATTCGGGCATATTGAGCGGTAAAGATTCTTTTTCCAAACCTTCGGGGGCGAAGTTCATACCATATACCCCAACAATAAACGTCAGTGGAATGAAAATCGCTGAAATAATGGTCAGCACTTTCATTACATCATTGGTCTTGTTGGCAATGGTAGTATTGTAGGCTTCTGCAAGGCTATAAGCAATCTCTTTTTCATCGTCAAGCACTTCAAGTATCTGCAAGCAGTGGTCGTAAGTATCGCGAAGGTAAATTTCTACTTTCTCATCTTTGAAAGGATGCTCACAACGCATTAGCTCGCTAATCTTATCTCTTTCGGCAAGGGCGGCTTTGCGAATTTGCAAAATTTCACGCTTGATGTGCAAAATATCGTGAATACTTACGCTTTCTACGTTGCTAATGATTTTATCTTCTAATTCATTGAGCCTTTGGGCGATATTTTCAGCCATAGGGAAGTAGTTATCCACAATGGCATCAATGAGAGCATAAGTGAGGTAAAAAATACTATTGGCTCGCATTGTACCTCTGCCTTTGCGTAGGCGTTCGCGTACAGGCTCCAGGCAGTCTTCGTATTCGTCTTGAATGGTGATGAGTGTATTGGGCAAAACGAAAAAGGCAACTTGTTCGTTGATGAGCTTATTGCTGGGGGGCAAATGGTACAACATTCGTGAAATAATGAAAATATGCTCATCATAAGTTTCAACTTTGGGACGTTGGTCGCCACTTACGGCATCTTCCACTGCCAAATTGTGTAGCTTAAAATAATTTTTGAGAGCATCAAAGAAAGCCGTATTACCAATTCCTTCGGTATCAATCCAGTGTTTGAGTGTAGGAGGCTGTGCTTCTAAGTAAGAAAACAAGTCGGAAAGGTTACTGAATTTGTTTTCATTACAGGTATCGGTATTATAGGAAAAAACGCGTATTTCGGGCATTTTATCACTTTTTACATCATAATAGCCCGGATACGCCCCTTGCACTCTTTTGTAGCCCGTGAAGGTTTCAGGTAAAGTATCAATTTCTTGGCTTCTGCGGTCAGAGGAACTCATTGCCTTTTGATTTTAAGCATATTATCTTGTAGCTCAATCAGTTGATAAACGTAGTCAGTTTTGCCGATATAACCATTTTTTTCAAGGCTGATACTGGCTTGCTTTTTGCCACTGGCTTTCCAAACACCCTTAATTTCCACAGGGGCATCAGCAGGAGCAATACGAAGCATAAAACTGCCGTCTTTCCCCATTCGGAAAGCCTCACGAGGACCACGAGAAATGGGAAAATTGTACCCTTCGGTACGATAGACTTCTACGCCATCACCTTTTTCTTCTTCTTGCGACCGTACCCAAGTTTTATCAAATGCCTTGTCCCATTCGCCTGCCTTTTTGCACTGATTGGCAGAGAAAAATAGAGCTAAAAAAGCGAAAAAAACAATTGTTTTTTGCATAAGTTTATGGATTTCAGAGTGAAAAATTATTTCATATTGTGGAAAACTTGTTGCACATCATCATCTTCGTTGAGCTTTTCAAGCAGTTTTTCTACTTCGGCTTCTTGTTCGGGGCTTAGCTGTTTAGTATCTAAGGGAATACGCTCCAATTTAGCACTTTTAATTTCAAAACCTTTGTCTTCTAAATATTTTTGAATTTTACCGAAGCCTTCAAAACCTGCATAGATGAAAATTTCGCCTTCATCTACAACCATTTCGTTCAAGCCAAAATCTATGAGTTCAAGTTCCATTTCTTCTAAATTGACATCATCTTTCATTGCTACCTGAAAGACAGCTTGCCTTTCAAATAGAAAATCTACTGAACCCGAAACCCCCAAGCTACCCCCACATTTATTAAAATAGCTACGAATATTGGCTACGGTACGCGTAGGGTTATCGGTGGCTGCTTCAATGATAATAGCAATGCCGTGAGGAGCATAGCCTTCGTATACTATTTCTTTGTAATCTTCTTGGTCTTTGGAAGAAGCTTTCTTGATAGCTCTTTCAATGTTTTCTTTGGGAACATTATCGTGTTTGGCGTTTTGTAAGATAGTACGCAGACGTGCATTGTATTGAGGGTCAGCACCGCCTGCCTTTACAGCCATAGCAATTTCACGGGCATATTTGGTAAAAGTTTTAGCCATTTGCCCCCAGCGTTTGAACTTTCTTTCTTTTCTAAATTCAAAGGCTCTTCCCATAGCTCTTATTTGGATTTAGGTAATGATTGACTGATTTACGAAAATAGAATTACGAAAGCAATTTAGAAATTTTTACAAAAGTACAGAAACTTGCAAAAATTTCCGCAAATTAGCAAAAAAATAGCTAATGAAGTTTGTTTTTGCGATTTTTTTCATAAGTCATTTTGCCTTTGCCCAACTGCCCAGCTATTGGCAACTTACCGAAGAGCAGGGTTTGCCTTCTGCTACGGTGTATTACATTTTTCAAGATTCCAAGAGTTATATTTGGTTTGCTACCGAATCGGGTTTGTGTAGATACGATGGCAAGCTGTTCAAACTCTACAAACCCCCAACCAGCAAGGCTACGGCAGTTTCAAATTTAATGGAAGATAGTCAGGGAAATCTTTGGTTTCAGAACTTTTCGGGTCAGCTTTTTTACATTCGTAGAGATAGCGTTTTTGAATATAAAATTAATAAGCCATCGCAAGCTGAATTTTATACGTATATTGTGGATAGCAAAGATAATTTGTATTTGTATTTTTCTAACCAAGAGTGGTACAAGGCAGAAAACGGAAATATTAAATTTTTATTCAAGGGCTATGACCATATCGTAGAACTGCCTAATGGAAAACTTGCATTTTTTGATGAAAACGCAAGGCTCAGATTATACGACAGTAAGCAAATTCTTTCATATCAGTTACCTTTGAGCCTAAAAGTTGGTTATAATTATAGGCACTTATGGGGGAGCAAATTTATTCTTATTGAAAGAGCCAAAGATGAAGTATTTTACATAGATACCCTTCGAAAGCCTCATATTTTTCCTGCCAAAGATTTTGATTTTTATCAAAAAAATAAATTGGAAATCAATGATATACGCTCAGATAGGGAAGGAAACTTTTGGTTTCTTACCTCTTCGGGCTTGTATGGCTATGATAAGTACTTGAAGCCTATTTATACCAATGCAGAAGGGGCGACTATTCCCCTTTTTGAGGGAAAGGCTATTTCTTTTATCTTATTGGATAAAGAAGGTAACTATTGGATTAGTACACTTACAGAAGGGGTTTTTGTTGTTCCTAATAAGCACATATTAGTTTTTGATGAAAAACTGCCCGCTATGGAGGGTAAGCACATATTCAAACTCACACAAGACAATCAAAAAAATCTGCTTTTGGGAATGAATAATGGAAAGGTGCAGGTTTTTAGTACCAATTTGCAAGCTATCATAAAAAGTCTGCAAACTTCTTGTAATAAAGATATTGAGGCTTTGTATTGGGATAGCCATAACGAACACTTACTCGTAGGGTGTGGCGATACGCATATATTCACTTCTTTGGGTGGCTCGTATGAAAAAAGAATAATAGGGGCAAGTCCTAAATATTATGCCATAAGCAACGATTTTATCTACACTGCGGGACCTACCGGAGTATGTTTTAGTGCAAAATCTAAAAAATGGCGTAGGGATAGCTTGCATAAGCAGTATTTTGATATTCAAAATGCAGATTTCTTTTGCTACAACAAGGTTATGAAAAGAGCAAGATGTGTTTTTGTAGATAATGGAACGATATGGCTGGGCTATGCCGATGGCTTATACTATTCCGATATTTCAGAAAATAATCTGCAAATTGTAAAAAATGATACTTCTGCTATTTATGCAAAATGTTTTGCTAAGTACAAAGATATTCTGCTCGTAGGTACGCTTACCCAAGGGCTTTTGTTTATACAGAAAGGGAAAGTCGTTAGGCAAATCAGTACCTTTCAGAGGTTGCCGAGTAACTTATGCAATGCTTTGTATGTGCAAGAAGAAAATATTTGGGTAGGAACTGACAAAGGTTTAGCCAAAATCAATATGCTAACTGATACGATTGAAATTTTTAACCGACAAGACGGCTTACCTTCGGAACAAATCAATGATTTGGTGGTAGTAGAGGAAAATGCTTGGTTGGCTACTCCCAAAGGGCTTGTCAAACTGCCTATACATACCAATTCCAAGAATGCGGTGCCACCTCAAATTTACATAGATAAGTTTTGGATTTGGGAAAACATTGTGCCTCTGCAATCTGAATTTACTCTTGACTATCAGGACAATAATATTCGGATAGATTTTTTGGGAATTACTTACAAAGGTAGGGGAAATTTTAGCTACAAATACAGACTGGTTGGTATTGATGAAAAGTGGATTTTCACAACTAGTAGCAATAATTTCGCTCGCTATCCTTCTTTGCCTGCGGGCAAGTACGAATTTCAGGTGAAAGCTATCAATGAAGATGGCATAGAAAGTGAGGCAACAGCGATTTTACAAATAACTATTCTTGCTCCAATTTGGCAAAAATGGTGGTTTTGGCTTTTGATGATGACTCTTTTCGTGCTGATTTCGGGTTTGCTGGTTTTTTGGCGTTTTAAGGTTTTAGAAAAACGCAATCAGATTGAAAAAGAATTGCGAGAGTCGCAACTTGCCGCACTCAAAGTGCAGATGAACCCTCATTTTATATTCAATGCTCTCAATTCTATTCAAGAGTTTATTTTGCTCAACGAGAAAAAACTTGCCAATCAGTATTTGGGAAAGTTTGCAGATTTAATGAGGCTCACTTTGGATATGAGCAATGAGGCGTCTGTACCCATTCAAGAAGAAATCAAGATGTTGGAGTTGTATTTGCAACTGGAATCTTTGCGTTTTGAAAACCTAAAATATGAAATATGTATTGATGAGCAAATAGAACAATCTTCTATTTCTATCCCTGCAATGCTAATACAGCCCTACATTGAAAACTCACTCAAACACGGCTTACTGCACAAAAAAGGGGATAGAATCATAAGAGTTTGTTTCGGCTTGCAAGGAACTTATTTGCAATGTACCATTGAGGATAATGGTATTGGTAGGGTAAAATCAGCAGAATTACAAAGGCATAACTATAAGAAGCACAAATCTTTTGCGATGAGTGCAACCAAAAAGCGTTTAGAACTGCTTAATTACGGCAATAAAAATACCATTAAATCAGATATTATTGACCTCTATGATACTAATGGCAACGCATTGGGTACAAAAGTTATTCTTTCTATACCTGTACAGCAAAACTGATGCCTGAAAATACCATTTGTAACGTGAGTTACAAGGTTAAGTATTTGAAATACAATTTATTAAGAAATTTGATTATTTTTGCAATATTGTGTTTTTTGACCTCACCCCCAGCCCCTCTCCAAAGGAGATGGGAGCTATACACCTGAAAATCAAAGTTTTATGCTTATTTATCTCACCTCGTTTTCAGGGAGGTAAATAAGGGGGG
>NZ_JBRCWE010000059.1:0-10840 GCF_053497555.1 Raineya sp.
GGTTCGGAGTTTAAGGTTCAATAAGAACTTTTTTTACTCAAAAACACCCTACACAAGGCAGTATTTCAATTTTTTTTTTACCCGCTCAATTCGCCCGATTGATTTTGGGACTGCAAAGGTAATACACACAACCTCGCTTCTCCAAATTTTTTGAAGAAAATTTTTTAATTTTTTTTCCATAAAGCTAAAAATCAATTGCTTGCAAAACAGAAAAAATGAATTTTTGTGATAGCTTTCTGCAAGTCTGAACTTTTTGTGTAGATTTTTGTTATCACATAAAACTAAAATCCTTGAATTATGGCTATAATGATAACTGATGAATGTATCAATTGTGGTGCTTGCGAGCCAGAGTGCCCTAATACCGCTATCTATGAAGGTGGTGTAGAATGGACTTGGGCAGGCGGAACCAACCTTACAGAAGTTGAATTGGAAGATGGTACGATTATAGATGCCAAAGCCAAACAAAAACCGCTTTCAGACGAGTTTTATTATATTGTTTCAAACAAGTGTACCGAATGTGTCGGTTTCCACGAAGAGCCTCAGTGTGCGGCTGTTTGTCCTGTGGATTGTTGCGTGCCAGACCCCGAACACGAAGAAACCAAAGAAGAATTACTTGCTAAAAAAGCTTGGCTACACCAAGAAGTAGAAGCATAAATAAGGGAAACAGGAAAAAAAGAAGCAAGAAACAGGAGTTTAAACATTTAGAGTCATCTATTTGAAATGCACTACATAATTATTGAAGCCACAAACTTGTAGTTGTGGCTTTTTTATTTTTGTTCAAACACTAAATTTGTATTTACTGCGTTTGATAAGTCAAACCTTTACGAATATGCTGAAAAAAACTTTTACCCTTCTGTTTTTCTTTACAATTTTATTCTCCCAAGCCCAAGAAAACCCGCTTTGGCTGCGTTATCCCGCTATTTCGCCCGATGGGCAAATCATTGTGTTTAGCTACAAAGGCGATTTGTACCGAGTACCTTCAGCGGGTGGGCTGGCTGTGCCAATTACTTTGCACGAAGCTCACGACTTTATGCCTGTTTGGAGCAAAGACGGCAAATCCATTGCTTTTGCTTCCGACCGCTATGGCAACTTTGATGTATTTGTAATGCCCGCCACCGGAGGCGAAGCCAAAAGACTTACCTTCCATTCGGCAAACGACTTCCCTACCGACTTCACGCCCGACAACCAAAGAGTTATTTTCCAAAGTAGCCGCCTGCAAAGAGCCGAAAATATGCAATTTCCACGCACCGAACAACTTTACAGCGTTTCAGTAAATGGCGGACAAGCCCAAATGCTTTTAGACCTCAATGCCGAACACGCTCGCTTCAGCCCCGATGCTTCTATGATCGTCTATCAGGACTGGAAAGGCTACGAAGATAAATGGCGAAAGCATCACACCTCTTCGGTTACACGCGATATTTGGATTTACAACACCCAAAAACAAAGCTATCAGAAAATTTCTACTTTTGAGGGCGAAGACCGCAACCCCATTTTTAGTCCCGATGGTAAAAGTGTCTATTTTTTAAGTGAAAAATCTGGCACGCTCAATATCTGGCAAACAGGACTGAATGGTGAAAATGCCCAACCTATCACTACTTTTGAAAAACACCCTGTTCGCTTCCTTTCCCAAGCCAATAATGGCACATTTTGTTTTTCGTGGAATGGTGAAATCTACACCCTACCCAATGGCGGTCAGGCTCGGAAAGTGCCAATCCAAATCGCTACCGATAGCCGCCTGAATACCGAACGTATTGTTCCTATTTCAGGAGGTATTAGCGAAATGGCTCTTTCGCCCAATGGCAAAGAAGTAGCTTTTGTATTTCGGGGCGAGGTGTTTGTGAGTACTTTGCAAGGAGGTATCACCAAACGCATCACCAATACCCCCGAACAAGAACGCTCCGTGAGTTTCAGCCCCGATGGCAGAAGCCTTGTGTATGCAGGCGAACGCAATGGCAGTTGGAATATCTACCAAAGCACTATTATCAGCAAAGATGAACCCTATTTTTTCTCGGCTACCTTGCTCAAAGAAGAAGCCCTAATAGCCACCAATGCCGAAGAATTTCAGCCTCAATACTCGCCCGATGGCAAAGAAATAGCCTACTTAGAGGAGCGTACCACCCTGAAAGTCTATAACATTGCCAGCAAAAGCACACGCACGGTGCTGGCAGGTACTTACAATTATTCGTATTCGGACGGAGACCAGTACTTTGCTTGGTCGCCTGATAGCCAATACCTTTTGGCAACTTTCGTACCGAAAGGAGGGCAAATTTTTATGGAAGAAATTGCTCTCGTAAAGACAGACGGCAAAAGTGAGCCTATCAACCTTACCCAAAGTGGCTATGATGATGGAATGCCCAAATGGGTAATGGACGGCAAAGCTATGATTTGGACTTCGGATAGAGATGGAATGAAAAATCACGCTTCGTGGGGAGGTGAAAGAGATGTTTATGCAATGTTTTTTGATAAAGCTACCTACGACCGCTTTTTGCTTTCCAAAGAGGAATTGGAAATTTTGAAAGAAAAGGAAAAGGAAGCCGAAAAGGAGAAAAAAGACAAAGAAACGACCTTACAAGCCGAAAATAAACGAGATAAAAAAGCCAAAACCGATAAAACTGAAAGCGTTAAAAATCAGTGGGTTTTAGATTTGAATGATATTGAAAACCGAAAAGTTCGCCTTACTATCCATTCGGCACGCCTTGCCGATGCAGTGCTTTCCAAAGATGGTGAAAAACTTTATTATTTGGCTCGTTTTGAAAAAGATAACGACCTTTGGGTAACCGACCTACGTACCAAAGAAACGAAAATTATTGCTAAAAATGCAGGCAACGCAATGGAGTTGAGCAAAGACGGCAAATTTTTGCTCACTTTGGGCGATGGCAATATTTACAAAATTGATGTAGAAAGCGGGAAAAAGGAAACTATCAGCATCAAAGCCGAGATGAACCTAAACTATGTAGCCGAAAAAAGCTATATTTTTGACCACGCTTGGCGACAAGTGGTTAAGAAGTTCTATGTAACCGATTTGCACAAAGTAGACTGGGAATTTTATTACAAAGAATACAAACGCTTTTTGCCTCATATCAACAACAACTACGATTTTTCGGAAATGCTCTCCGAGCTACTCGGCGAACTGAACGCTTCACATACGGGTTGCCGTTTCAGTCCGAATTTTCCTAATGGCGATAATACAGCTTCGCTGGGGGTATTTTATGACGATAGCTATCAGGGCAATGGCGTAAAAATTGCTGAAATTATTGCCAAAAGCCCTTTGGATAACGCCAAATCGCGTATCAAGGCAGGAATGATTATTGAAAAGATTGATGGGGTAGAAATTAGCCCTAATATTGATTTTTACAGCCTACTCAACCGAAAAGCAGGCAAAAATACGCTACTTTCAATCTTTGACCCCAACGGCAAACAACGCTTTGAGGAAGCAGTGAAACCCATTTCGCGAGGCGAAGAAGCCGAACTAATTTACAGACGTTGGGTGGCTCGCCAAGTCCAAGAAGTTGAAAAACTTTCGGCTGGAAAAGTAGGCTATGTACACGTGCGAGGAATGAACGACCCCAGTTACCGAACCGTAGTAGAAGATGTATTGGGCAAACATATCGGCAAAGAAGCTCTTATCGTAGATACGCGTTTCAATGGTGGGGGCTGGCTACACGACGATTTGGCGACTTTTCTCAGTGGCAAAAAATATATGACAATGATGCCCCGTGAGCAAGCAATGGGCAAAGAACCTATGCGTAAATGGTCTAAACCTTCGGTGGTGCTTATGAGCGAAGGCAATTATTCCGATGCTCATTTGTTCCCTGTAACTTACAAAGCCTATCAAATTGGCAAAACAATCGGTATGCCTGTGCCTGGTACAGGAACAGCCGTTTGGTGGGAAACCCAAATAGATAATACCCTTGTATTTGGTATTCCACAAGTGGGAATGGTGGATAACCAAGGCAAATATATGGAAAACAACCAATTAGACCCAGATATTAAAATCGCCAACGACCCCGCCCAACTGCTCAAAGGTAAAGACCAGCAATTGGAGCGAGCCGTAAAAGAACTTTTAGAAATTATTGCGAAATAATTATCTTTGTAACCCAAACTCAATTTGTAATTTTATGAAATATCTCTCATTGTTGCTTGTTGTAGCCGCTCTACTATCGGTTTCTGAGGTAGAAGCCCAAAAACGCAAAAAGAAAAAAGATGAGGCTAAAAAAGAAGCCAGTGCTTCGCCTACGTCTGCTAATGCACAAAATCAGCCTAAAACAATTGCCTCTATCACGAGCAAATGCAAAGCCTACCCTGGTCTTTTCAATCTGTATCAAGATGAAAAAGATGGTACCGTGTATATGCTTATCAAAAAAGACCAATTGGATAAAGAATACATTTATTTCAGCCATACCGTTGATGGCGTTTTGGAAGGCGGACATTTCAGGGGAAGTTTTAGAGATAACAAAGTTTTTACTATCAAGCGTTATTTTGAAAAAATTGAATTTATCACACTCAATACCGCTTATTATTTTGATCCCAACAATGCTCTTTCCAGAGCCAAAGATGCCAACATCAGCAATGCCATAATGATTTCAGAAAAAATTGAAGCCGAAGACAAAGAAAAAGGCGAAATACTCATAAAAGCAGAAAAAGTGTTTTTGGCTGAAGAATTTTCACCCATAAAACCTAATTATCCACCTACTTTTCAAGGGTTTAGAGTAGGAAATTTGAGTAAAGACAAAACCAAATACGCCGCTATCAAGAATTATCCTAAAAATACTGATGTGGTAGTAGAATACACCTTTGATAACCCCGCTCCCCAAGGAATACCCACCGAAGCCGTAGCCGATGGGCGTTTCATTACGATTAAATCTCAACATAGCCTTATAGAAATGCCTCAAAATGATTTTATTCCCACATTTGATGACCCCCGTGTAGGCTATTTCACTACCCAAGTAACTGACCTGACAGGTACTACCTCTACAAATTATAGAGATTTGGTGCATAAATGGCATTTGAAAAAGAAAAATCCCAACGCCGCCCTTTCCGAACCTACTGAGCCAATTGTATTTTGGATTGAAAAAACCACTCCCGTAGAGTTTCGTGAAACCATAATGAAAGCAGGTTTGGCTTGGAATGAAGCCTTTGAAAAAGCTGGCTTCAAAAATGCTATTGAAATTCGCATTCAGCCCGATACCGCCACTTGGGATGCAGGCGATATTCGCTACAATGTACTGCGTTGGACTTCTTCGCCGCTACCTCCTTTTGGAGGATATGGACCCTCTTTTGTCAATCCTCGCACAGGACAAATCTTGGGTGCTGATATTATGCTGGAATATACCTACATTCTCAATGCGATGCGTAACGATAAAATTTTTGAAACTACTGCCATTTCCAACAACCTTTTGGAAGCAGAGCAAGAATTTATCCGTTTTCACAAAAACCACGCTCATTTCTGCTCATTGGGATACCACTTGCAAGTGCATAATATTTTTGGGCATACCGCTCTTGACCTTTTGGGGGCTGATGAAACCCAAAGGAAAAAATATATTGAAGAAACACTCTACTACCTTGTTTTACACGAAATGGGGCATACTTTGGGCTTGAACCACAATATGAAAGCCACTCAACTCCATAGCCCTGAAAACTTACACAACGAAGAACTAACCCGCCGTGTAGGTTTGCAAGGTTCGGTAATGGATTATCCTTTACCTAATATTGCCTCCGATAGAAGCAAACAAGGACAATATTTCACCACCAAACCCGGTCCTTATGATATGTGGGCAATAGAATTTGCTTACGGCACAATGGAAAACCCACAAGCCGAAAAAGAACGCTTGGAAAAGTTGCTTGCACGCTCTACTGAACCCGAACTCGCTTTCGGCAACGACGCCGATGATATGCGTAGCTCTTTCAGTGGCATTGACCCTCGCGTAATGATTTTTGACCATTCCTCTGATATGGTTGCCTATGGTACAGATAGAATGAAGCTAGTAAATGAAATGCTTAAAAAGCTAAAAGACGAGTACATCAAAAACAATCCTAATCGCTCTTATGATGAACTTTTGGTTCGTTATTTTGCACTTACAGGGCAAAAGTTTAATTCTGCCAATGCAATTTCTCGCTACATAGGTGGCGTGTATGTAGATAGAGGCTTTATTGGGCAAAAAGGAGCTACCCAACCTTTTACCCCTGTACCTGCCCAAGAGCAAAAAAGAGCTATGAAAGCCCTTGCCGATTATGTTTTTGCCCCTGACGCAATGAAAGTTCCTTCGGATTTGTACAATTACTTGCAACAGCAACGTAGAGGTTTCAACTTCTTCGGGCGTGGCGAAGACCCCCGCATCAATGAGAGGGTGCTTTCAATGCACGCAAGTATCCTTACGCATCTTTTGAGTCCTGTTACCCAGCAACGTATTCTCAATTCGGAGCATTATGGCAATAGCTACAAACTTGCTGATATGATGAATGAACTAACCGACGCTATTTTCAAAGCTGATTTGAATGGCTCGGTAAATACTTTCCGACAAAATTTACAAATAGAATACGTAGGCAGACTGATTGCTATGGCAGGTTTAGGCAATACCCCTTCAGTATATGTGTATCCTGCTCAATCAGTGGCTTTGTATCAGCTCAATCAGATTCGCCGAATGCTAAAAAATAATCTCACAGGCGATACTGCTACCAAAGCTCACCGAGAGCATATCGTTTATAGAATTGAAAAAGCCCTCAGCGGCAAATAAAATTCCCCCAAACTTCCCAAAAATCATAACTTTTGGGAAGTTTTTTCGTTTTATACCCAAACGCACACAATTAACAAGGATTAAAATGATAATTTTTTATGAAAAAGTTTTTTGCTTTTTGGCTTTTAGTTATTTGGGGTAAAATGACTTTTGCACAAGAATTACCCCAAGCCAGTCCTATTTGCAAAATTGAGCAAAGAATAGGGCTTACTGATGTTAGCCTTCGTTATTCACGCCCAAGCGTGAAAGAACGCACCGTTTGGGGAAATTTAGTTCCCTACAATACCCTCTGGCGTACAGGAGCCAATGCCTGTACCGTGATTTCTTTTTCGGACAATGTTGTACTGGCAAATCAACATATCCCTGCGGGAGAGTATTCTATTCTTACCATTCCTACACAAGACGAATGGACTTTCATTTTGAATAAAAACACCAAACTCTGGGGTACTGACGGCTACAAATCTGATGACGATTTGGTAAGAATAAAGGTAAAACCCGACACAAATGCCCCCTTTACCGAAACAATGACTTTCTTTTTTGATAACATCAAAGTAGATGCCGCCGACCTTGTTTTTGCTTGGGACAGATTGCGTTTCGCTTTGAAAATTAGCGTAGATACCGATACCAAAGCCCTTGCAAACATCAAAAAAGCGGTTAGCGAAGCAGAAAATATTTATCGCACCTACAACTCTTCGGCTACTTACCTGCTGGATAGCAACAAAGAGCCTCTACAAGCCTTGAATTGGGCAAAAAAATCAGTAGATATGAAGGAAACTTATTGGAATACTTTCACACTTTCGCGAGCCTACGCCGCCAACAAACTTTACAAAGAAGCTATTGCAATGGCGGAAAAATCGTTAAAGCTCTCCGAGGATGCCAAAATGGAAAGTTATATGCAAATGAATAAAAAAAATATTGAAGAGTGGAAAAAGCAAAAGATGAAATAACTTTCTTGGGTGAGAAAACCTCTCACCCAATTCTCACGCAAATTGAAACTTCAAATACTTAATTTTTTCACCTTCTTGCTCAAAGAGTAGCTCGTATTTGGTTTTGATACCAAAATGCTCTTCGGCATACTCCGAAGCATATAAATCTTTTGTAAAATGTAAATTTTTTATTTTTTGCTCTTGCAAAACTTCCAAAGTGTATTCAAAAAGTCCCGTATTATCGGTTTTCAGATGCAGCCAGCCCTCTTTTTGCAATAAATTGCGATACATCTGCAAGAAACGAGGGTGCGTGAGCCTTCGCCGAGCATCTGCCTCTTTGGGACGCGGGTCGGGGTGAATGAGCCAAATTTCTGCCACTTCTTGTGGAGCAAAAAAGTTTTCAAGGTTTTGTATGTAAGTTCTCAGAAAGCCTACATTATTCAAATTTTCTTTCATTGCCTCTTGGCTACCTTTCCACAACCTTGAACCTTTTATATCTACCCCAATAAAATTTTTATTGGGAAAAACTTTCGCCATTCCTACCGAATATTCGCCTCTGCCACAAGCCAGCTCTAACACTATCGGATTAGTATTTTTGAAAAAATCGCTATGCCATTTTCCCTTGCAAGCCTCATAAAAAGGCTTTCCAGCTTCTACTACATTCCAACTCTGCTGATTTTGTGCAAAACGCTCTAATTTTTTTCTGCCCATCGTTTCTATATTTTCTAAAATTTGTTTTTTGAGCCACAAAATTGTAAATTTGTTCATAATTCACCAAAAAATTATGATAGACCTCGCCCCCAAACACATAGCTACTTTCCTCTTTTTATTCTTTTGCTTTGTAAGATTAGATTTTTCTGTGGTAGCTCAAAAGCCTTCTTACGTTTTTCCTGTAAAACCTGATGATAGCACTTATTCGCAAATTATTCTTTCGGGAAATGTAGGCGAAATTCGTCCCAATCATTTTCATTGTGGCTTAGATGTAGTAGGCGAAGATTATGAGCCTATTCATAGCATTTACAAAGGCTACGTGAGCCGTATCAAAGTTTCCTCTTACGGCTATGGTAATGTGGTGTATATCACACACCCCGAAACCGACCACGTAAGCGTATATGCCCACCTGATTGATTTTAGCCCCAAAATTCGTAAATATGTACGCCAAAAGCAGTACGAGCAAGAAAGTTTTGAAGTAGAACTTTTCCCCAGTCCCGAAGAGTTGCCCATAGAGCCAAAAGAAACCATAGGCTATATGGGTAATACGGGCAATTCTTTTGGTACGCACTTGCATTTTGAAATTCGCACCATTGCCGATTTTGTACTGAACCCGCAAGATTTTTTTGCGGTACAAAAACACGATAAAATGCCTCCTCGCTTGCTGAAAGTTGCCGTTTCACCTCTTTCGCCTGAAAGTAGAGTGAATGGGAAGTTTCAAACGCAAATTTTTACACCTGTTCCCTCGTCAAAAGGCTTGAAAATTCCTCAAAAAATTAAATGTTATGGTTTAGTGGGCATCGAAGGGCTTACTTGGGACGTTGTGAATGGTTCTAAAAGTAGTTTTGCAACTTCCAAAGTGCGTTTGCGTGTGGAAGGCAAAGAGGTTTTTTCTTTTCATATCACCAACTTTCCCATTTACGAAATCTATGCTCTCAATTTGCATATCAATTATGCTTTGCTTTTGCAAAGCCGCTCTACTTTTCAGCGGTTTTATCAGGCAGATGGCAACCGATTAGGCATTTACAAAGGAAATGGCAAAATTTTTGTGGAAAATGGTAAAAACTATGATGTAGAAGTTGATTTAGAAGATACCAATGGCAACAACCGAACCTTAGAGCTAACCCTTCAAGGCGAAAAGCCCGATTTTGATGAAACTGACGAACTGCTTGCCACTGGCATTTTGAGCTATGATATTGTTGAAAATACCCTCGTTGTTCGTGGCAAATACTTAATGAAGCCCAAAGCCAAAGGTTCTATTGAGCTTATTTTGCAAGACGGTAAAAGCCTGAAAATTCCACTTGCGTACATTGAAAAAGGCAAAGAAGCTATTTTTTTGTACGATTTACGCAAAGGTTTGCCCAAACTCATTCGTTCCCAAAATATTGAGATTCCTTTTCACAAGCAAGTCATTTTCCCCAAACGCAATAGCTTTTTTGAAAATGAATTTATGCGGGTTTATTTTCCGAATGGCACACTCGCCGATACCGCTTATTTAGATTTTTCAGCGAAAACGACACATTTCTATATCGGTAAAATTGAGGAGCCACTCGTTTGGGACGCAGAAATTACCTATCATCATCAAAAAAATAATGTCAGCAGTGTACTTGACCTCAAAAAAATGTTTATCAGACATAGCAGAGGCAGAGAATTTTTAGAAAATCTCAACGATAGCACTTTTACGATACGTACAGGTTACCTTACAGGCGATTTTAGGTTTCTGCAAGATACAACACCCCCTACTATCAGATTGCTCCGTAAAACTTCTGAAAAATTAATTTTCCAAATTTCTGATGATGCTTCGGGTATTTCGCATTTCAAAGCCTATCTGAACGGGAAATTTCTACTGATGGAATACGAACACAAAAACGCTACCCTCTGGACAGAAACTCACTATACCGAAACCCTCGCAGGTGAATTTGAACTAAAAGTTTGGGACAAAATGGGAAATGTACAGGTGTGGAAAATGATTTTGTAATAATACGATATAACAGCAAATTTATTTTTTTAACTCTTTGACTTTTGCCTTCAATAACACCCAATAAACAGCTGCATAAGATGCAGGTTCTCCTTTTTTATCATCATTTGAGACACCTGACATCACAGTTTTATCTATTTCAACTCTCATATTTTCAGCGAATTGTTTGAATTGTTCTTCTGATATTGAACTCTTGAATTGTTCCATTGTCATACCATCAGCCTTTGCGAGAGCAATTATCCAGTCCGCACAAGTGGCAAGTTGATTTTCTTTGGTAGCCTGTTTCCACTCTGCGTTAGTACAATTAACGTGAGTTGCAAGGTTAAGTATTTGAAATACAATTTATTAATAAATTTGATTATTTTTGCAATATTGTGTTTTTTGACCTCACCCCCAGCCCCTCTCCAAAGGAGATGGGAGCTATACACCTGAAAATCAAAGTTTTATGCTTATTTATCTCACCTCGTTTTCAGGGAGGTAAATAAGGGGGG